>JALZAD010000090.1 GCA_030948555.1 Verrucomicrobiota bacterium
CTGCCGACGCTTTTCGCGGCATGCTCGCGGCTAATCAGATGCCTTTCGACGAGCACCTGTTTCTCGAGGGCGGACAAATCCTGGAGCATCTCCGAGAGCGAATCCTGCATCTCCGGCAGCTCTTCGACGCGCGGCTTCACCAACTCGAGCACCTGCGTGCGTTCCGCTTTCTTCGCCCAGCCGGGGAACGCCCGCTGGCGTAAATTGCGCGCAAGTCGGACGCGGCTGCTGACCACGATCTGGTGATGCGGCCCTTCGCCACGCAACCACTCGCCGCCCGCCATCAGATTGGAAATCTTCATCGCTCCGTCAGCTCCATCTCGAGCTGTTTAATCTGGTCGCGCAACGACGCCGCGGTCTCATAATTCTCATCCGCAACCGCCTTCTGCAGATCAGTCGTTAGGCTGCGCATCCGATCGTTCAGTTCGATCTCGCGGTGAGCGCGGTGCGGCAATTTGCCGACGTGCTCCGTGCCTTTATGCATCGCTTTCAAGAGACTGCCGAGTCCTTCCGAAAAGGTGACGTAGCATGCACTGCACCCAAGGCGCCCGGTTTTCTTAAAATCTGCCTGCGTGAACCCGCAGACCGGACATTTCTCGGTTGGCGTGCCCTTCTCGATCTCCTCCGCCGCGCCGATGCCAAGCAGCAGATCAGCGAGCGCGAAACCAGTCGGGTCTTGCACGCCTTTTTCCTTCGAGCAGGCGTCGCAGAGGTTCACCTTCTGCATCTTGCCCTCAAGGATCTGCGTCAGGAAAACTGTCGCATCATTGCATTTGCAAACGTCGCACAACATCTCGGTCAATTAGACATTAAGCGCGTAGAAAGATTCAACAACAGCGTCGAACTTCTGCGCGACGTTTTCCGCAACGCGGTTACTCGTAGATCGGCGTACCGGTTGAGCGAGTGAGCTCGCGGAAACGCGCGATAATCTTGCCGGTCAGCGGCCCCGGCTTCCCGGTTCCGATCGGCCGCCCATCCGCCTGGATGACCGGAATCGCTTCCGCCGCTGTGCCTGTGAGAAAACATTCGTCTGCCACAAATACGTCGTGGCGGGTGATGTCGGTTTCGATCACTTTGAGGCCGAGCTCTTCCGCGCATTCCATCGCCACGGCGCGCGTGATGCCGCGCAACGCACCGGCCGAAATCGGCGGCGTGAAGACTTTCCCTTTCTTGATGATGAAGATGTTGTCCGCCGTGCACTCCGCGACGTTGCCTGCTTCGTTCAGCATCAACGCTTCGTCCGCGCCGGCGAGGTTGGCCTCTACGCGAGCCATCACATTGTTGAGATAATTGAGCGACTTCACCGCCGGGTTGAGTTGCGCTGCGCCGGTGCGCCGCGTCGCGCAGGTCACAACCGTCAGCCCGTTCTCGTAAGCCTCTTTCGGATACAACGCGATGCTCGTCGCGATGATAATGATGCTCGGCGTCTTACAACCGACTGGATTGAGACCGAGATTCCCGACGCCACGTGTCACGATCTGACGAATGTAACCGTCCTGCAGCTTGTTCCGGCGAACCGTCTCGAGCAGCGCCTCGTTCATCGCTTCCCTGCTCATCGGGATCTCGAGACAAATCGAGCGCGCCGAATCCCAGAGACGATCGGTGTGTTCATCGAGCCGGAAAACGCGGCCGTTGTAGAAACGGATGCCTTCGAAAATGCCGTCGCCATAAAGCAGACCGTGATCGAAGACCGAGACCTTCGCCTCGGATTGCGGCACAAATTTGCCGTCGAGGAAGATGGTCAACTCCTGCGGAGAAGTTGCGCGACTGGTCTCGTCGGCCGGCTTCACCGCCGCGGTTTTCACTTCAGGTTTATCCAACACCGCGGCATTGCTCTCAGAGGTTTTCATAGGCGCGCAAAAACGTTCACCGTCCGACATCCAATTCAAGCAGCAATTGCCCGCGTGCGTCCACCACCGCGTGCTCCCCTACGCGGCGCTATTGGGCCAACACGCCGTCGACGATCCGCAGTTCGCGATCGCCTAACGAAGCGAGCCGATTGTCGTGAGTCACGACAAGCAGCGTTTTTTGTCGGCCACGAGCGAGACCCATCATCAGCTCCATGATGCTATCGCCGGTTTTGGAATCCAGGTTCCCTGTCGGCTCATCCGCGAAGATGATGTCGGGATCATTCGTTAGGGCACGCGCGATCGCGACGCGTTGTTGCTCGCCGCCGGAAAGCTCAGCCGGCAAGTGATGCATGCGATCACTGAGGCCAACATCGCGCAAACTTGCCTCCGCTCGTTCGCGCTTTCCGTTGTGCCCGATCATTCCCGGCAGCGTCACATTCTCCAACGCCGTCAGCTCCGGGAGAAGAAAGTATCCTTGAAACACGAAGCCCATCTTCTCGTTGCGCAGCTTTGACTGCGAACGCGAACTGCCCTCGTAAAGCCGCCTTCCTTCGAACTCGACCGTTCCCGCCTCCGGCCGCTCCAAACCGGCAAGCGTGTAGAGAAGTGTCGTCTTGCCCGCGCCGGATGCGCCCAGCAGGAAGACCGCCTCGCCTTGCTGCACCTCGAGCGAAATCCCGCGCAGCACTTCAATTCTTCGCGAGCCGATGCGAAACGAACGACGTAGATCTCGCGCGATTAGCTGAGCGCTCATGTGGCGCTCAGCATCGCGAATTCGAACTGCGGTGCAATCGCGCCGCTGCTTACCGCATCCCGAGCGCGCCGAGGGTGTCCTCGTCGATTTGCCCGCTGTGCGGGAGACCGTTGTCGCGCTGAAAATCGAGGAGCGCGCGACGCGTCATCGGCCCGTAGGTGCCGTCGAGCGAGCCGCGGTAATAACCCTGCCGCTGCAACGCACGCTGCACATTCGCGATCACCTGGCCGGGATCCTGATCGTCATACGCATAGATCGGCGCATCGTAGCTGTAATCGGTGAAATACGGATCGTAGCCGTAGGCCGGATACCAGTAGCCGTTGTTCAAGAAGTAGTAGCCGCCGCCGAAAAGCGCGAAGCGATCATAGTGCCCTCTCCACCATCCGCGATCATGACGACCGCGATCCCAATCGCCGCGACCACTCCAATTTCGGCCGCCCCATTCACGCGAGCGACCGCTGTCGTCACCGTTTCGTCCCGTCCAGACGCGCTGATTATAGTCGCCCGTGTTTGCGCGATTTCGCCAATCGCGATTGGCTTCCGGAGCAACCACGCCGTTCTGACCGCCGTTCCAGTTCGCACCGTTCCGCCAGTTACGCCCGCCCGTATCCGTGTTGCCCTGATATATCCGGGATGGAACTCCAGCGCTCGAGAAGCGCGGATTCTGCCCGCCGCGAGATGACTGCTGCGGCCCACGATTCGTAGCTACGGGCTGCTGAGTGCGCGCCGTCGTTGTCGGGCGCGCATGCTGTTGCGCCGCCGCGTTCGCTTTCACTCGCGCCATCGCGTTGCTGAACTCGTCTTCGGCAAATGCAGCCGGAGAGAGCGTGAAAGCGCCGAGAAGAATGAGAAGAGAAATGGGTTTCATTTGTGTTCGTTTGGTTAGACCAGCCAGAGGTCTCTTTATTCAACTCACGCGACCTCACGAAGTTGCGTCGCGCGTTTGTCGAACTGCTTCGAACAACACGATCGCCACCGCGGTAGCGAGATTCAGACTGCGTGTTCCGTGCATCGGAATTGTGAGGAGCCGATTGGGATTTGCGCGCAGTAGCGGTTCAGGCAGACCTTTCGTCTCGCGACCGAAAACGAGAAAGTCTCCCGGCTGAAACAACTCCTCGTAATATGGCCGCGAAGCTTTCGTCGTGAGATAGAAAACGCGCGCATCAACTGGTTGCGCAGCCTGCAACGCTGCGAACGACGGCCAGAGTTGGAGATCGACTTCCTTCCAATAATCGAGCCCGGCGCGTTGCAGTTGCCGGTCATCGATGTCGAACCCGAGCGGCTGAACAAGATGCAGTGTCGATCGCGTCGCTAACAAAGGCGTCCGATGTTGCCTGTGTTGGGCGGAATCTCCGGCTCGACGAGAACGACGTTGAACATGCGCGGGACGCTCTCCGCATACGTCCGGGAATTTTCGAAGCGTTCCTAGCTCAGCTTCGCTGCGACGACCTTTTCCAGCTTCACGATATCAGCCGCAAACTTGCGGATACCTTCTGCTGTCTTCTCGGTCGCCATCGCGTCGTCGTTCAGCAGATAGCGGAAGGACTTCTCGTCTGTTGGCACGCGCTTCACCTCCGCGTTCTTCGACTTCTCGGGACTTAGCTTCCGCTCAAGGGGTTCATTCGACCCCGCGAGCTTGCCCATCAAATCAGGGCTGATCGTGAGCAGATCGCACCCTGCGAGTTCGATGATTTCGCCGACGTTGCGGAAGCTCGCGCCCATTACTTCGGTCGGGTAATCGAACTTCTTATAGTAGGTGTAGATCTCCTGCACCGACTGCACGCCCGGATCCTCCGCGCCGACGTAATCGCGTTTCTTCGCCGCTTTGAACCAGTCGTAGATCCGGCCGACGAAGGGCGAGATCAGTTGCACCTTCGCTTCCGCACAGCGCGCCGCCTGCACCAGCGAGAACAGCAAAGTCATGTTGCAGCGGATGCCTTCGCGCTGCAGCTGCTCGGCCGCCATGATCCCTTCCCATGTCGACGCGACTTTGATCAAGACGCGTTCGCGGCCGATCCCCTTCTGTTCGTAGAGACGAATTAGTTGCCGCGCCTTCGCGATCGTCCCGTCCACGTCGAAGGACAAACGCGCGTCCGTCTCCGTCGAGACACGACCCGGCACGATCTGGAGAATGTGCGTCCCGAACGAGACGAGCAGGTGGTCGATCGTATCTTCGATCTGCGCGACGCCGCTCAACCCGGAGTCCTTGCGCGACGCGATCACTTCCTCGAGCAGGTGTCCGTATCGCTCTTTCTGCGCAGCCGCGAGGATCAGGCTCGGATTTGTCGTCGCATCCTGCGGCTTGAACTCGCGAATCGTCTCGAAGTCGCCCGTGTCCGCCACGACTTTGGTGAAGCGTTTCAGCCGTTCGAGTTGGTTGAGCTGAGTCTGGGCTTCCGGTTCCGCGATTGCGCTCATGGCGGACTTTAAGCCGCGTACGATGCTTAACAAACAGCAACGCTGGCAATGAGGACGCCTGTGCAAAAATATTTTGCGTCCGCCTTCGCTGAGCGCGCGTAGTGCTCACGATTTCCCATTGACCTCAACATCCTCAACCTGAAAGACTCCACTCCATGACAGCTACCAAACGCGTCCTCTCCCTACTTACCATCGCTCTCCTCGTGGCGATAACTGGGCCTGCCCGCGCCGCGCTCGTTTATGCAACGAGCGGCACGAACATCGCGAGTTTCGACAATTCGACTCCAGGCGTTGTGAGTTCAGTGCCGGTGACCGGATTACAAACGGGCGAATCGCTCGTCGGCTTGGACGTTCGCCCCGCGAACCAGCTGCTCTACGCGCTCGGCAGCTCCAATCGCCTCTACACCATCAACCCGACAACGGGAGTTGCGACGCTGGTTCCTCAAGGAGCCACCCCATTTACCCTGAACGGCACTTCGTTCGGCGTGGATTTTAATCCTGTGGTCGATCGAATTCGCGTGGTCAGCAACACTGGGCAGAACATTCGCATCAATCCGAACGACGCCACGCTTGCTGGGACTGACACAGCGATCAACGGCGCGACGACTTCCGTTGTCGCCGCTGCCTACACCAACAGTTTCGTGGGTGCGGCCAGCACAACCTTGTATGCAATCGACGCCGCGGCCGGAACGCTCGTCACCATCGGTAGCATCAACGGCACTCCGAATTCGCCAAACGGCGGCGTAACGACTTTGGTCGGATCGCTTGGTCTGGGAACCGGCCTCGATCCGCGAATCGGTTTCGATATCACTGGTCTCGCGAATCTGGCTTACGCCACCATCCTCACCGGCGGGACCGACAAGCTCTATCAAATCAACCTCTCGACCGGCACTGCGACGCTCGTCGGAACAGTTGGAAACGGCACGACGGTGTACAACGGCATGACTTTCGCGACCGCAGTGCCCGAGCCGAGCACCTACGCCTTGCTTGCTACGACTGCGGTGCTCTTCGGAGCAGTCGCCTGGCGCCGGCGCCAGACTGCCTAGTCGCAAGAAAATCCCCGCAGTGAATGAAGGCGGCGTTACCGAGAGGTAGCGCCGCCTTTTTATGTTTATGCTTCCGGTGAAAGCGACGCGGCGTCATACACGCAGTTGCCTAACGAGTGATTCCGCAGGAGCGGACTGCCATGTCTGAAGAAAACGAACCACCCGCCGAAGACGACGCGACGCGCGAGCGTTCGCGCGCCCGTGTCGGGGGATTGACGCCCGAACAGCGTCGTTTCCTCGGCACACCCCGCGCGACAGATTCAGCTAAACAAGAAGCCCCGTCGCGCAGTGCAAAACAATCGCCGCCGGCCGAATCACCGCCGCGCGCCGCGCGCGAAGAAGAAGCGCAACCAGCAGAAGCTCCGCGCGAAGCGGACCGCGAGCGTAAGCAGGACAGGCGCAGCGGCGGCATTGATCTGCAGGCGCATCAGGACGCGGCCGATTCGCACGCCTTGCGGAACGCGTTCGTCGTCCTCTCGCTCATCATCTTCGTGGCGATGATTTTTTACGCCGGCCGGCGCTTCGATTACGTGAAGTATCTCGTCACCTCGCGCTTCCATAAGCAGGCGCTCGAGGAAGGTGCGGATAAGTTCCCGAATGCTTCCATCGACGAATTGATCTCGACCGGCCTTGCGGCCGAGAAGCGCGGCGATTGGACGGATGCGGCCGATCGCTTCATTTCCGCGAAGCGCAAGAATCTCGCGCTTCCAGGAATCCTCTACCACATCGGCAAAACCAGCTTCGATCGCGGCGACTTGGCCAATGCCGACGCTGCTTTTGCGCAGGCGATTCGCCTGAAGGAAAACGTCCCGGCCGCAAGTTACTACCGCGGTTTGATCGCGCTTCGCAAACACGACGCCACGACGGCGACGCACTACTTCGAGGAGGGTGCAGCGGGCGAGCCGTTCCTCGGGGAAATGTTCTACTCCTGGGCGGAAGCACTCCGGCTCGATCACCATCCTCGCGACGCAATCCGCCGCTATCAGCAGGCGATTGAGCGAAACACCAACCCGCTCGATATCGCGCTTTGCGAATTCAAGATTCGTCTCGCCCGAATCGAAGCTGCGGAAGGCGAGAAGCTGCGCGCTGAGCTGGAAGCGAAGCGCGCTGCGGGACCGCTCAGTGTCGATTGGCTCATGACCGATGCCGCGCTCAAAATGCAGATCGGCGAAACCGCGGAAGCGGCGCAGCTCATCAACGACGCGCGCGCGATTGGCGCGACCGCCTTGTTCCTCACCTGCGGCGGCGACTTCATGTTCACGCAGGCAGCAGCCACGCACGAACAAATCCGCGCCGCGCTGGGAACGGTCGCTGCACCGGCGCAGTAGGTACTCGGCGATAAGCGCGGCGACTGCGCGCCGTTACCGATGTCGCGGTCCTTCGTACAGCACTGCCGCCCGCCGCTCGTTAGGGCGAAACGATCGCGTCGATCTGCCGGAGCTCGTCGTCACTGAAGGCGAGCTTCTCGAGAGCCTGCGCGTTTTCTTCGACCTGATCGACGCCCGATGCGCCGATCAACAC
>JALZAD010000132.1 GCA_030948555.1 Verrucomicrobiota bacterium
ATCCTGCCGATAACCCTGGGTAAGAAACTCGAAGGCGCGCGCGGCACGGCTGGGCGTTTTGAGCAGGCCCTGCCGCTGCGGATCTTCGCCAACCGCTTCGAGGATTTGATGGAACGAATCCGTCAGGGTCTCGAGCCGATCCTGCGAGATGCGGTTGACCTGCCGGGTCAGGCGCTCACTGACTTCGAGCTCGGAATCGCCGTCGTGCTTCAAAACGAACGACTCGTTAGTCCAGCCAGCTCAGCGGATACTTGGCGTCGTCGAGCGCGACCGCTTGCTCGGTTAACTCAAGCGTGTGTTCGGTGTCGAACATTACGGCGAGCTCTTCGGTGCGGACGGCGTCTTTGCTCGCCATGATTGTGCCGGGATGTGGACCGTGCGGAATGCCACGCGGATGCAGCGTCATGGAGCCGGCTTCGATGCCTTTGCGCGAACCGAAATTGCCGCGCACGTAGAAGAGCACTTCGTCCGCTTCGACGTTGTCGTGCACCCACGGGATCTTCACGGCCTCGGGGTGATAGTCGAGCAGCCGCGGGGCAAAGGTGCAGATGACGTAGCCTTTGACCTCGAAGGTCTGATGGATCGGCGGCGGCTGGTGGACCGTGCCGGTGATCGGCTCGAAGTCCTGCGCGTTGAAAGTGAAGGGGTAAACGAAACCATCCCAGCCGACGACGTCGAACGGATGATGCGCATGCACGACTCGCGTCCAGCGCGCGCCGTCTTTCACGAGCACGGAAACGTCTTCGTCTCTGTCGACGGTCAGCAGTTCCGTCGGGCCGTGGAAGTCGCGCTCGGAATACGGCGAGCCCATGCGGATTTGGCCATCGTGATTCAAATACCGCCGCGGAATGCGAACCGGGCCGGTCGATTCAAGGATGAGATAATCTTCCTCCTCCACGTTGTCGGGCACGAGTCGGTAAGTGATGCCGCGCGGAATCACGATGTAGTCCTCGGCGCGGTAACGCAGCTTGCCGAACATCGACTCGAGCGTGCCGCCGCCTCTGAAGACGAAGATCACTTCGTCAGCGCCACCGTTGCGGTAGTACTCGTACTCGCCGTAAGCCTTTGCCGGCTTCAAACGGGACGCGACCATGTCCTCGTTGAAGAGCATTGGGATGCGCCCGGTATAAAGATCCCCTGCGCGCGGGACATGCGCCGCCTTCAGGTGATGATGGCGCAACGGCGACTCGGCCGCCTTCTTCAGCGGCTCATGTTTGAGCAATTCCACGCTCCGCACGCGGGTCGGCGGACGGATGTGGTACATGATCGAGTAGGCCTCGTTGAAACCTTCCGTCGTAATGACGTGCTCGTAGGCGATGCCTTCGTCCTTGTAGGTTTTTGCACCGTGGTTGCGGTGGAACCAGATGTGATGCTTCCGCGGGATTTCTCCGAGCTTTTGATATTGCGGCATGTCGTTTGATTCCTCGTTAGGCTAGAGATTGCCGCGCGCGTCCTGCTCTTTTTCGAGCGCTTCGAAGAGCGCCTTGAAGTTGCCTTTGCCGAAGCTCTTCGCGCCTTTGCGTTGGATAATTTCGAAGAACAAGGTCGGCCGATCTTCGACCGGCTTGGAGAAGATCTGGAGCAGATACCCTTCGTTATCGCGATCGACCAGGATCCCGAGCTCCGCGAGCGGCGCGAGGTCTTCGTCGATGTGGCCGACGCGCTCGGGCAGCGTGTCGTAATAGGTGGTCGGGATTTTGAGGAACTCGACGCCGCGGCTCTGCAGATTCGTGACCGTCTCGACGATGTCGCTGGTCGCGAGCGCGCAATGCTGCACGCCTTCGCCGCCGTAGAAATCGAGATACTCCTCGACCTGCGACTTCTTTTTGCCCTCGGCCGGCTCGTTGATCGGAAACTTCACGAAGCCATTTCCGTTGCTCATCACTTTCGACATGAGCGCGGAGTATTCGGTCGAGATGTCGTTGTCGTCGAAGGTCAGGATGTTCCGGAAGCCCATCACGTCCTCATAGAACTTGACCCATGGATTCATCTGGTTCCAACCGACATTGCCAACGCAGTGATCGACGTAGAGCAGCCCGGTATCCGGCGGGTTGTAGTTCGACTCCCACTTGCGGAAGCCCGGCATGAAGACGCCGTTGTAATCACCGCGCTCGATGAAGAGATGGACGGTCTCGCCGTAAGTGTGAATGCCGCTCATCACGACGCGGCCGTTCTCGTCCTGCAGCGTGGTCGGCTCCATGTAACTCTTGCCGCCGCGCTTCGTCGTCTCTTCCCACGCGGACGTCGCGTCTTCCACTTTCAACGCGAGCGTCTTCACGCCATCGCCGTGCTTATAGACATGATCCGCGATCGGGCTGTTCGGCCGGAGCGGAGTGGTGAGCATGAAGGTCAGCTTGTTCTGACGAATCACATACCGCGCGGCCTCCTTGTTGCCCGTCTCAGGGCCGGAATAGGCGAGGCTTTGAAAGCCAAAGGCCGTCTTGTAGTAATGCGCGGCCTGCTTCGCGTTGCCGACGTAGAACTCCACGTAATCGGTTCCCTGGAGTGGCAGGAAATCGGCCTCTTGCTGTTGAGCGGGTTTTGATTCGGCGAGTGTTGTTTCCATATTGTGAAGAACGGGGTTGAAGAACAGCCCATGTTACGCGCGGCTGGCCATTGTTTCAATCGATCGCGAGACGTTCTCCACGCGGGTTAAGGCGAGCATTTCCTGCGGGATATGCCGTTTGCCAGCAGGATAAAAGTCCTTAATGTCGACGGCTTTCAAATCCGACCCACCAATGAACTTGTTAGCTCTCTCGATTCTCGACACCGGCGTCACTCTTTCCATGGTGCTCGCGGCCGGCGGACTAGTCTTCGCCTTCTTCCTCATCCGCGCGGTCATCAGCCGCTCTCCGGGCAATGAGCAAATGCGCTATATCGCCGGCGCGATCGAGGAAGGAGCCAAGGCTTATTTGCGCCGGCAGGTGGTCACGATCAGCGCCATCGCCCTCGTGATCTTCGTCCTCCTCTTCATCTTTCGCGACGGTGCGACGGCGCTCGGATTTCTGATCGGCGCGGCCTGCTCCCTGGCGGCTGGTTATATCGGAATGCGCATCGCCGTCCTGGCGAATGTGCGCACTGCCTTCGCCGCAACAACCTCCCGGACCGGCGCACTGCGCGTGGCGTTCAACGGCGGCGCGGTGACGGGATTGCTCGTCGTTGGCCTCGCGCTGCTTGCGGTCGGGATTTTCTACACCGTCGCTGGCAAGATGATCGGCCACGACGCCGCGGTTCGTAGCCTCATCGGGCTGGCACTGGGCGCGAGTTTGATCAGCGTGTTCGCGCGGCTCGGTGGCGGTATTTACACCAAGGCAGCGGACGTGGGCGCGGATCTCGTGGGCAAGATCGAGCAGAACCTCGACGAAGATGATCCGCGCAACCCGGCGACGATCGCGGACAACGTCGGCGATAACGTCGGCGACTGCGCGGGTATGGCGGCGGACGTTTTTGAAACGTATGCAGTCAGTTTGATCGGCGCCATTCTGGTCGGCGCGCTCACGGTCGCGAGCAGTCCGGCGGCGATCGTTTATCCTTTTGTGCTGGGCGGCATCTCGGTGCTCGGCGCGATCATCGGCATCGTATTCGTCAACGTGACGACCCTGAAGCCGGGCACGGCGCTCATGGGTGCTGTCGGCGCGAGCGCGTTGGTTTCCGCGGTGCTTTTCTGGCCGGCGACGCACATGCTTTTCCCGAACGGGATCGCTCCCGGCGGAATCGCCCGTTCCGCGAATGCTCTTTACGCCTCCGCGCTCGTCGGACTCGTCCTCACCTTCGTCGTCGTGCTGATCACGAATTACTACACGTCCACCGCTTACAGCCCGGTGCGGAAGATTGCGAAGGCCTCTGAAACGGGCCACGCCACGAACATCATCGCTGGTCTCGCGATCGGCCAACACGCGACTGCGTTGCCGGTTGCCTGCATCGGCATGTCGATCCTGCTTAGCTACCATTTCGCCGGGCTTTACGGGATCGCGATCGCAGTCATGAGCATGCTCTCCATGGCGGGTATCATCATCTCGCTGGATGCTTTCGGGCCGATTACCGACAACGCCGGCGGCATTGCGGTGATGAGCGAATTGCCAAAGGAAGTTCGTGGCGTGACCGACGATCTCGACGCGGTCGGCAACACCATGAAAGCGGTCACAAAGGGCTACGCGATTGCGTCCGCCGGTCTCGCTGCCCTGGTTCTCTTCGGCTCGTATGTCGAGGAGTTACGCGCGCATTTTGCGAGCACGGGTCGCGCCTTCAACTTCGACTTCTCGTTGAACGATCCGAAAGTCATCATCGGCCTGTTCATCGGCGGTTTGCTGCCATTCATCTTCACCGCGTTCAGCATGGACGCAGTTGGTAAAGCAGCTGGCGCAGTGGTTCGCGAGGTGCGCCGTCAGCTCACCGCGAAGCCGGGCATTCTCCGCGGCGAAGACAAGCCGGACTACGGCGTTTGCGTCGACATCGTGACGAAAGCCGCCCTGCGCGAGATGATCATTCCCGCGCTCCTGCCGGTGCTTTTCGTTGTTCTCGTCGCCGTCGTCAAACCGCTCGGCCCGGTCGTTCTCGGAGGTCTTCTTGTCGGCACGATCGTCACCGGCCTCTTCGTTGCCATCGCGATGACTTCAAGCGGCGGCGCGTGGGACAACGCAAAGAAATACATCGAAGAGGGCAATCTCGGTGGTAAAGGCTCACTCGCGCACGCTGCTTCGGTGACTGGCGACACGGTGGGCGATCCCTACAAGGACACGGCCGGTCCGGCGATCAATCCGATGATCAAAGTGGTCAACATTGTTGCCATCCTGATCATCCCGATCTTCTTTTAGTGGTCGCGGCGTCACTCAGCCGATCGACGTAAATGGCTGATCCAACACCAGGCGATTACCAGCTCGTCGCGCCGCAACAAGCGCTCGTCCGCAAAGAACCGGCGCGTCCCGATCCCGGCGCCACGCCGTTCAAGATTGTGGTCGACCCTGAGATGCGGGCGAAACTTCGCCGCGCGCTGTTTGAACTGATCGACTACCACGACGAATCGCTCGCGGAACATTTCGCGGAGGGAAAACTCGAGCTCGAATCCTACAAGGAATACATCGAGCTCTTTGCGCGCAGCTTGAAGGAGACAATGGAGAGCCGCGAAGGCGTGGCTTACCTGCTGCGCGCGGCGGGATTTGAGGTGCGCCTCGAAGACATCAACCTTAATCCTGAGCTGCGCTGGAAACGCGGCGTTCCCGGCGCGTTTGGTCGCAGTTTGCTTTAACCCTTTGATTTTGCCGCGCTCAGGAACACTTCTTGGCGCGCAACTCGCTTTCTCGTAGCGTCTGCACTCGACCGCTACCTGCCTATCAATGCCCACCGTCCTCCTGATTGAAGATGACGACGAGAGCCGCCGCGCGACGAGCGAGCTGTTCTCGCGTGACCAGTGGACCGTGCTCCAGGCGGGCGATGGCGAAGCGGGCATTGAGCTCGCATTGAAGCACCGCCCCGAGGTCATACTTTGCGATCTCCTCATGCCGAAGGCGAACGGCTTTCAGGTTTGCCGCGCGATTCGGCAGCAACTTCAGCCCGCGAAAATCATTGTGATTTCCGGGCGGGACTACGGAGTCGACCGCACGAGCGCGCTCGAAGCGGGCGCCGATGAATACCTGGTAAAGCCAGTGACTTGGGAGATTCTCTCCTCGTCGATCGATCGCATTCTGCCGCAAGGCCCGCGCAAGATCGTGCCGTTGCGCAACGGCTCCGAGTTCCACACGCCGTCCACTCGCCTGAAGCTCTGGGGCGTCCGCGGATCGATCCCGGTGCCGGGTCCGTCGACCGTCCGTTACGGCGGGAACACGAGCTGCATCGAGATCCGCGCGGATGGTGAAATCATCGTCCTGGACGCCGGCTCAGGCATTCGCGAGCTCGGCGTCGCGCTCGAGAAAGAATTCGGTGAACGCCGCATCCGGCTCACCTTGCTCATCACGCACACGCACTGGGATCACATCCAGGGCCTCCCGTTTTTCCTGCCCGCCTACAACCAGAAAAACGAAATCCGCGTCCTCGGCTACGAAGGCGCCCGCGTCGGTTTGGCCACGATTCTCGCCGGCCAAATGGAGACACCGTTCTTCCCGGTCAGCCTACGCGATTTGCCGAGCAACATCGCGATCGAAGAGCTGAAGGAGATGGAGTTCTCCATCGGCAAAGTGAAACTCCGCTCGAAGTTTGCCAATCACCCCGGGATCTGCGCCGGCTACCGCGTGAACACCAGCGGCGGCTCGATCGCGTTCTTCCCCGATAACGAGCCATACGAGCTGCTGAAGCTCGATATCGCACAGCGCGACAACACCAGCACTGACGAAGCGCGGGCTTTCGCCAAAAGCGAGCGCGAGAAACTAGTCGAGTTCCTCCACGGCTGCGACGTCATGATCTTCGACACGCAATACACCGACGAGGAATACGAGAAGCACATCGGTTGGGGCCACGGTTCGCTTAGTCGCACCGTCTCGTTAGCGCTCGAGGCAAAGGTTCGTCGCTTGATCCTGTTCCATCACGACCCGGCACACGACGACGAGTAGATCGACGAGATGCTGGAACGTGCCCGACTCCTCGTGGTCGAGAGCGGCTCATCGCTCGAAGTGGAAGCCGCTCGCGAAGGCGCAGAGATCTGGCTGAACGCGAAAACAGCCGCTTTCAGCTGATCTTCAGGCGCGACGCATCGCGCTACCTCGAGGACTTGCCGGCTCCGGCAATCGAGGCGATAGGTTCGCCCCTAAATTTGCCTCGTGGTGTAACGGTAGCACGAGAGATTCTGGATCTCTTTGTCAAGGTTCGAATCCTTGCGAGGCAGCCACCGCCGGCGCGATTTACCATACGCCGCAGAAGAAACGGACGCGCTCACGCGCATACCGCCAGCCTTGGAAGACCGGCGCTTCCATCGAAGCTTCGACTACGAGATCGGGGCCGAATTTCACAAAGTGGTCGTAGAGCTGACGGCCACGCAGATGCGGTTTGTGATGGCGAAGCAGAAAGCTATCGACGATGTCCTTCGCGGCCACGATCGCTTCATTCACGACACGGAACGTGCCCACCTCCCAATGCTCGTCACGTTCGCCCACTTCGTATCCAACCAGCAGCTTTACAGGCTGGCGTTGCGCATCACGATCGTGCGTGAGGCCATTGCTG
Organism: Verrucomicrobiota bacterium; assembly: GCA_030948555.1. Lineage (GTDB taxonomy): Bacteria > Verrucomicrobiota > Verrucomicrobiia > Chthoniobacterales > UBA10450 > JACCTI01. Next base: position 7,150 of record JALZAD010000132.1, read on the forward strand.
TCCTGGGGGGAACGGCTCATGTCCTCTTTACTACGGGACGTCGCCCGAGCAGTTCTGAACTTTGTTTCCTGAGGAAATAACCCGAAAAGACCGTGCATGTTTTATCAATTCGTTTCGCTCGTCGGCGCCGCGCTCATTCTCGCCGGATATATTGCGCTGCAACGTGGCTGGCTCGATCGCGGGGATCGCTTGTTCAACATCCTGAACTTCGCCGGCTCGGCACTCATCACCTGGATCGCGGTGCTCGATTGGCGCGTCGGTTTCGTGATCCTTGAAGCAGCCTGGGCGTTGCTCTCGATTCCCGGAATGTTCCGGCGACCGAAGCGCGCGTCAGCCTAACGAATGGCTGATTAAACCGCGGAACCGTCACCCGAGCGACGCGCGCGGAAAAAGGTCTGCAAGAGCGCAGCGCATTCGTTCCGCAGGACTCCGGAGGTGATCTCGCAGCGGTGGTTCAACGTCGGCACCTGGAGGAGGTTCATCACTCCTCCTGCTGCGCCGCCGCGTTCATCCGCGCATCCGAAGATCACCCGCCGAAGTCGCACATGCACCGCGGCGCCCGCACACATCGGGCAAGGTTCCTTCGTCACGTAGAGATCGCATTCGTTGAGCCGCCAATCCCCTACGGCTGCTTCCGCTTGCGTGATCGCGAGCATCTCGGCGTGCGCGGTCGCATCCTTCAGCAGCTCGACCTGGTTGTAGGCGCGCGCGATCACCCGCCCGGCTTGCACAACGACGGCGCCAATCGGCACCTCCTCAGCCTTGAATGCTTTCTCCGCCTGGCGCAGCGCTTCGCGCATAAAGATGCTGTCCCCTTCGAGCTCCGACACAGTTTGAGCTAAGCGCGACTGCCGCCGCATACAACCGCCGCTGGCGAAGTTCCCGATACCTCTGCATGAAGCCCTTCGTCGCCGCCGTTCTTCTCCTCGCATCTTCCATGACGGCGCTCGACGCCGCGACCGAACAGGAAGTGGTGAATCGATCCGCGACCATCCTGCGGAATTTCCGCGCCATGCCGGAGACCGGAATTCCTGACGCCGTGTTGCGCAACGCACGCGGGCTCGCCGTTATGACCGTGGTCAAAGTCGGCTTTGGTCTCAGTGGACAAGGCGGGCAAGGCGTCGTGGTGGCACGCACGGGCGGCGGCTGGTCCGGGCCATCATTCATCGGAACGGGCGGTATCGGTTGGGGCCTGCAAATCGGCGCCCAGATCAGCGAGTTCGTCTTTGTGCTCAACACGCGTGATGCGGTGCGCGCGTTTTCACAGGATGGAAACGTGACGCTCGGCGCGGATATCAGCGCGGCCGCAGGGCCAGTCGGTCGTGATTTGCAGGCCAACATCGCGCCGGTCGCAGCGATCTACACCTACAGCCGCGCGAAAGGCCTCTTCGCCGGCATCTCGCTTGAAGGCAAAATCATCGCGACGCAGAAGACCGCCAACGAGCGCTTCTACGGTGGCCCGGTGAGCGCATCGCAGATCCTCACTGGTCGCATGCCTGCGCCCGCGCGTGCCGCTCGTTTGCGCGCGGCTCTACGCGGCTACTGAGCCGAGTATTTCCTTTACTTTGCGGACGACGATTCGCACGTTCGCACGCGTGCGCACCGGGCTCATCATCGCTCTCGTTTTCCTCGGCGCTGCTGGCGTGCAAGCTCAGGAACAGGAACAAAAACTTCTCGATCGTTTGTTGAAACCGGACATGACTCTGCAGAGCAGTGATCAGACGAAACAGTTCGTCGCGACCGGTGAAGTGATGACAAAAAAAGCGCCGACTCGCTGGTTCTTTTTCAAGCGCCGCACCGAGGAGAAGCAGTTTGCCGGCGTGAAGCAATTTCAGGCGAAAGAGTTCGCGACGCAGCGCTCGCGCTTCGCTGATCAGCAGGCGAACACCAGGACGCGAACGAAGTTGACCAAGGTCGACGAGCCGTATGCGACGACCGCTTACGTGACGCGTGACGCGCATGACGGCCGGAAGGTGAGCGAAACTCCCGACTACCCGGGCATTCGTCCGTTTCTCGGTCGCGGCAAGAGCCAGAAATCACTCAACGCGCAGGATCATCCGATGACGATCGATGAAGTGCG
>JALZAD010000170.1 GCA_030948555.1 Verrucomicrobiota bacterium
GGCACATCCCGACAGAGTACAATCCCTGGTTCTCCTCGGGTCGGGGGGAACAACTCTCGACTTTTTCAGCCGTTCGGACGGGATGCTCCGGAAGCGCCAGACACCTGAGGAGCTGGCCGCAATTAAGGCGTGGGAGAAACAAGCGCGTGATCCCGCACGTCACGAGCAGGCGCTGCTAGAAGTGAAAAAGCTGATGACTGGTCCTTACCTTTTTGATCGAGGAAACCTCGCTGCCATCACGGATACGCTCACTCCACAAACGTATAGTTCACAGACAACGGAGCTGATCTTGAATGATCTCCGAAGAACAAAGTATGATCTTCAAACGGGACTTCGCGCCGCGATAGCGGGCCCATTTGGAAAGCGCCCTGTCCTGATCCTGCACGGCGAGCAGGACGCGATCGGTACAGTCACTGACCCTGAACTAAAAGCAGCGTTTCCCGCAGCATCGGTCCGCGTCATCGAACGCTGCGGTCATTTCCCTTCACTCGAAGCACCGCGCGCTTTTTTCGCCGAGTTGGACAAATTCCTGCCGAAGGCGGTCAGTAATTAACAAACGCCGGCGACCGCATGCGCCTCTGTTCGCCTGCGCGTATGGAGAAATGAGCCGCGAGGAGTTGATCGAGCGACGAAAGCGTGACGGTCTGCCCCCAATCGTTTACTGGCCCGTCACTGATGAGCAGCGCTGATTGTGAGCCTGCGGCGTGCGCGCCCACGATGTCTTTTTGCTCATTGTCTACGCAGAGGAGTTCATTGCTTCGACACCGAGGCGATGGGCGAGCGCGACATAACCAGCCGGCTCTGGCTTGCGAACACCGACATCGCCCGAAGTCAGCAACACGTGCTGAAACTTTGGACGATTAATTTGTGCCAAAGTTTATTGTCGGACTACACGGAGCTAGATCTTCGCGTAGACGCCGATCAGCGGCCGGCGCGAAGGCTCGCGGTTCCGGAAGTCGCTCACGAAGCCGGTCTTCGTCCGGATCTCCACGTGACCCGCGGCCCGTCGAGCACCGTACACGAGGACGGCACCGACGGGCGCTTGATATGGGTCACGAATAGGAAGTTTCTTAAAACCGTAGGAGCGCACCAGCTCTTCGCCGGCCTCCTTTGCGTAAACCGTCTTGGGCCGGCTGCTAACCGCGCCAGCAGCTAGGAGCGCGTCTTTCACGTAATGCCAGCAGCGCGACTTCGAGTGCGCACGCGCTGATTCCTGCGCGATCGTCGCCGCTCGAACCATCCGTCTGTCGAGCCGCGGATCGATCTTCGCTGGTACAATTCGCCCGCGATACTTCTCGATGACGGCTGCTGCTTTTAGCTCCCCGGTCTTCTTGTCTTTATAGACGAAGTGACCCTTCGAATGATGATGCTTCGCCGTGTGGTGCTTAGCAGTTTTCGCTTCCGCGGCACCGCTGGCTAAAACGAAAACGAGCGCAGCAGCGACGGTAGAGGTAAGCGCCTTCAACGGGCGCGTTTATGCCGAATGGCCGTTGCGCGGGCAAGCTAATTCTTGCCAGAAATTATAATCCGACAGCGACTCGCACAGCGCCGCGCCGCCGCGTTACGCTTTGGCGTAAACGCCGATCAGCTTCCGCTTCGAAGGCGTCGAAGTTGTGAAGTCGCTCACGAATCCCGTCTTCGAACGGATCTCAATGTGGCCGGCGCCTTTGCCGCCGTAAACCAGCACAGCACCGATCGGAGCCGCGTAAGGATCAGCGACCGCGAGTTTCGTGAAGCCGTAATCGCGAACGAGTTCATCAGCCGCCTGTTTTGCGAGCGCCGTCTTCGGGTAAGAAGAAACCGCACCGGCGGCGAGCAGCGCTTCCTTTACGTAACGCCAGCAGCACGATTTCGAATGCGCATGAGCACGATCCTTCGCAATGGAAGCAGCATGGACGAGCGTGACGCTCAAGTTCGGATCCAGCTTTGCGATCGGCGCGACCAACTTCCGCTTGGCGGAATCATCAACCAGCGGGACCGAGACCGCCTTGCCGCTCGCATCCTGGACCGAGACCGCCTTGTTCGTCACCGGCGCGAAGACCGGGTTGGCGGCTTGGATCGAAGCAGCCAGTGACAGGCCGCAGAGGAGTGTGAACGAGGACAGTTTTCGCATTGGGAGCGCCCCATATCCATGCAATCGCCGCGCCTCGCAACTGTTTTTCTTTCAAAAAAGTAACAGCTACTTGCTGCACAATCGCCTCAGCTTCTGATTGAAAGCTGCTCTTCCTTCGCGCGTAATCCCGCTCATGCGCGACAGCACAAACCCGGATAAAAGCCCGTTGTGGATCATCGTCGGTTTCACCGCCGCCACCCTGCTCATCCATCTCCTCACGAATAGCCGTTACGGCTACTTCCGCGACGAGCTCTATTATATTGCCTGCAGCCGGCATCTCGCCGCCGGCTATGTCGATCTCGCCCCGCTGAGCGCATGGGTTCTTCGGCTTGAGACCCTGCTCTTCGGCGACTCGCTTTTCGCGCTCCGGCTCTTCCCGGCCACCGCTGGCGCAATGACCGTCGCGCTCACCGGTGCGCTCGCCCACGAACTCGGCGGCCGGGTTTGGGCTGTTGCGCTGGGTTGTGCCGCGTCCGCGAGCGCGCTCGCTTATCTCGGGATCGGGAACTTCTACTCGATGAACGCCTATGAGCCGCTCTTCTGGACCGGCTGCGTCTACCTGCTTGTCCGCATCATCAATGGTGCGTCGCCGTGGCTCTGGCTTGGCTTCGGTGCCGTAGCCGGCCTCGGCGTCGAGAACAAGCATTCGCTCGTCTTCTTTGCCGGCGCACTGACCTTCGCGATCCTGGTCACTGCCGATCGGCGTGAATTCGCGAAGCCGTGGATCTGGCTCGGCGGCGCGCTCGCGTTCGTCCTCGCGCTGCCGAACCTCGTCTGGCAGGTGCAGCACGGCTGGCCGACTTACGAGCTGCTGCACAACGTCGCGATCAGCGGCAAAAACGTCGTCCTTGGCCCGGCGGAGTTCACCAGCCAGCAGGTGTTGATCATGAACCCTGCGACCCTTCCCCTCTGGCTCGGCGGACTAATCTGGCTCGTCTGGTTTCCGCGCTACCGCTCGCTAGGAATCGCGTACCTCCTCACCCTCGGCGCGTTTATCGCGATGCACGCGAAGCATTACTACCTCGCGCCCATTTACCCGATGCTCTTCGCAGCAGGCGGCGTCGCCTTCGAGCAGGTCTTCGCGCGGCGCTGGCGGTGGGTTAACCCTGCCATAGCCGCTGCGATGCTCGCGATCGGTGCCGTCCTCGCGCCGGTGATCCTGCCAATTTTTCCACCCGAAAATCTGCTTTCGTATATGCGGGCGATCCACTTCCATCCGCCGCGCACCGAGACAGCACACACCGCTGCCTTGCCGCAGCTCTTCGCCGATCAGTTTGGCTGGGAAGAGATGGTCGGGTCTTTTGCCCGCGCCTATCAGCACCTGACGCCCGACGAGCAGGCGCGCGTCGGCATCTACTGCCAGAACTACGGACAGGCCGGTGCGATCGATTTCTTCGGGCCGAAATACGGACTGCCGCCGGCGATCTCTGGTCATCAGAATTATTTCTACTGGGGCCCGCGCGGTTACACCGGCGAACTGCTGCTGGTGATTGATACGCCCAACGGCGAGGAGCGCGAGCAGTTCGAATCGGTCGAAGATCTAGGTCTGATCGAGAGCAGCCCATGGGCGATGCCGTGGCAGCAGCGCTCGCATCTCTATCTCTGTCGCGGTCTGAAGGGCGACCTGCGCGACTTCTGGCCGAAGTTGAAGAACTGGCTGTAGAATCGAGGCGCACAACTCCTCTGCGTTATCTCTCGTTAGGTGCTTCGATTCTTCTTTCAACCGCCGTCGTGGCGCAATTGCCCTCACCCCCAGAGTTGGATCGCGCCGTTCTCAATGACCTCCCGGCGAACGTTGATCCCGCGGCGCGCTACCTCTTTTTACCTTCACGGCGACATCATTGAGAATTAATGCAACCCGGCACAAGACGCGCAATTCGGCGTCTCCGAGTACAACGCTATCCTGGAGGCGCTGCCGAGAGCAGTTTCACCGCGATCAGCGAATTACGTGCGCGAGATACGGACGACGCGAATACGTCGGACGGCTCTCCGCGCAAATCAAGCGTCTCCTAGGCCGCGGCGCGCCGCCGGTTCACATCACGGTCGCCGGCGCGGCGAAAGTTGCGATCACCGCCAATCGCGTCGAGCGCGCTGCGCAATCGCGACCTCAACTTCGTCCTCCTCGCGAACTGCAACGAGTATGTCGCGACGCATTTCGAGATCGATCTGTGCGGCAACGTCCTTTCCATCTACGACGTCGACGATCAGGTCGCCTAATCTGTCACCCGTTCTTCGCTAGGAGTAGGTCAACGCAGTGGTCGAGTGGGCGACAACCAGGCAGTTTCGGCCTAAGCCCCTTGGCCGCTGCTGGAATCTTTGCTTCTCCGGCGGAAGAAAAGCTGGTGCTATCAAAGTCGGGCTGGCGCAAAGGCGAAACCGTTGCGCGGTCCGGGCAAACCAACGTCCTATGTCGACCGCCTTCCAGAAACGTGACTTCGACCTCTTCTTAAGTCACGCGCATGTTGATAGCGCCTTCGTTTCGCAGCTCTACACCTGGGTCACCGAAAAGGCGGGGCTTCAAGTTTGGTATGACGCAAAAGAGCTCGCCGGTGGCTCGTTGCTAGCCAGCAGCCTCGGCACGGCAATCGCTCGCTGCCGAGGAGTTTTGCTCGTCGCCTCGAAAGAAGCGATGGACCGCGGCTGGGTAAAGCTGGAGTACAACTCCGCGATGGACGAGTTCGCCAACGAGGAGAGCTTCCGTCTTATCGCTCTGCGCCTCCCCGGAGCGCCGAGTAATGATCTGTTCAAGGGCCTGACGTGGATCGATCTCGCTGCGCCGGAGTTCGACGAGACCACGGCAGCTGCAATCCTCAGCGCTCTTTATCCGGGCGAAAAGCGTCCGCATCCAGCAACCGCCCGCGACGTTTATCTCAGCTCATCGTGGCGGCCGGAGGATAGCCGAAGCGCGCGCGCGGTTTGCGCGAAACTCGTCGAGGAGCGGTTCCGCCTCATCGGGGACGCAAAAGATCAGGAAGGGTTCGGCGCCGGAAATCGAATCGAGCGGATTATCTCTAGCTGTGGTGCATTCGTCAGCGTCGTTCCATTCCGCGGGTCGGAGACTGCGTGTGCCAATGATGGCGAATACAAATACTTCATTCGCGAGATCGATCTGGCAGCGAAGTTCAACTTGCCGTGCGTCGTTGTCGCCGACTCGCGCGTGAAGCGCACGGACGGGCCTGATGAACAGTGGCTTCGCATGGAAACCGACGCCACGGGATGTCCAGCTACGGTCGCGAACGCATTGGCAAATCTCTGGGATGAGTGGCAGACGCCACCCGACCCGCATTACATCTTCTACGCACTTGATCTCGCCTCCGGTGAAGCTTCTCCGGCGGCCGCGAGTCGCCACCTGATTGAGCGAATCACTGGGATGCCGACGATCGTCGGAACCGACGTCACTGGTGAGTCGCTGCAGAGCGCGATCATGCAAAAGATCTGCCAGGCGTTTCTCGTGCTCGCCGATATCACGGACGACAACGTGAACGTCTGTATCGAGGCGGGCATGGCGATCGCACGCGGACGTAACGTAAAATTGATCGCACAAGGCGCACAACGGAGTCCGCCTTTCATGCTTCGAGCTGCGGGCCAGATGTCCACCTACCAGAGCGAGATCGAGCGGGTCGCTGTCTTGCACAAAGCCGTCCGGCCGTATCGGAGACGCGTGATCAACACGGAACTCTAAGGCGACGCGAATAGCTTATCGAGCACGAGCGGTCACTCTGCTCCTCCAGACCATCCAGATGAGTAAACCGAATGACGAGTTCACGGCCGACCTGGATGGGAGAACAATCGACGCGCGGAACTGCAAAGCCGAACGAGAGCTGGCCGGCGTCAGCTTGTTCCGGGCGTTTGTGACGGCGGCGCGCTAATCTTCTTAGCCTTCAACAGCACGGCGATCGCATCCGGCCGGCCATTCACGAAGTCGATGCGAGTGAGCGCATCCGGCGTTTGCCTAACGACTCCTGGAATCGACAACGCAGTGAGATACCAGCCGCGCGGCAGCACAATCGAATCACGTGGCCGACCGAAGCTGCGATCGAACACCAGCTCGTCGCCGTCCAGCCGATAACCTTGCGGCGCGGTGTAGGTCTCTGACATCCGAAGGCGAATCGATTGCCCCTCTTTCACCGCGGGGAAACGGAAGACCACCACCTCCTGATCACGCGCGATCTTCTCTTCGCCGCCGTCGATCTTTGCCTCCTTCATCTTCGCACCGGTGAGCACGTCGACCTTCAACGGCTCACCCGTATCGACGATCATGCCTGATGGCGCGGATACCTTGCTGCCCGTCCGGACGACGTTGAGATACTTATCCGTGCCGGGCCGCGACTCGGTGTAGTCGTGCGACAAGCTGAACGAGTGCGTCTCCGGCGCTTGCAGGAAGTAGACGATGTCACGGTCCTGGCGCGCGCGTTCGCTGAGACGTTCGCGTTCGGTCGAACCTTTCGCCGGCGGCGGTTCCCAACTGCGCGCATCGGTTAAAGCGCGCGTCGTGGAAGTTTGCGCGCCGCCTGTTGCCTTTAAAACCAGCGCCGCCGGGCCGGGTGACTGATGCATGAAACTGATCCGCGTCCGTCCGTCGCCATCGGCAAGAATCTGCGATGGCACATTGCACTCCGTCAGTCGAAACCCCGCCGGAAGAACAACTGCGTTGCGCCGAATCCCAAGCGGCCGCTCGAAAACGATCGCGTCACCTTCGCGCCGATAGCTCTTCTCGTCCTTGTAGGTCTTGACGATCCGGAGCCGCGCTTGTCCGCCATTTTCCGGCACCGGCCGCGCCAGCTCAACCCGGATGTAGTCCGTCTCAGGATCTGCTTCCGGCAATCCGCTCTCCTTCGCCTGCGCGCCGCTCACCTGCTCGAACTTCAACGGAGCGCCTGTCATGACGTCGAACACCGCCTCGTCGCTGGCCACGCTGCCTTTGCGAATCGGGTTGAAGAACGCCTTTGCGCCCGGCGACGTAGCGGTCACGTCATAGGTGATCTTGAACGACGCACTCTCCGGCGCGAGCAGCTCGTACTGGGTGTATTCGTCCTGCTCGGTCTGCTCGGCGACGGCGGAGCCAGAAAATGCGGCGAGGAAGAAAAGCGCGCGGGCGATCGGTTTCACTCGTTAGGCTACACCGCTCCGTTTTTCGGTAAACACCGGAGTCGCGCGCATCCGACCAGTCCAAAGCCAGGCGCGCCGACGAACCTTCCTGCCATGGATAATGCTAATCGTGAACAGATCGTCACCGAGTTGAAGCGCGCCTACGCGGCCGAGCTCGAGACCGTGCAAAATTACCTCGCCAACTCAATCGATCTCGATGGCGTGCGCGCGGAAGAAATCAAGAAGTCGCTCGCGGCGGACATCCAGGAAGAGCTCGGACATGCCATGACGCTAGGCCGGCGCATCAAGGTGCTCGGCGGGCGCGTTCCCGGTTCCATGGAGCTCGACCGCGAGCAGAACTACCTGCAGCCGCCGCGCGATTCGACCGATCTGATCAGCGTGATCAAAGGCGTGATCGCCGCCGAAGACAGCGCGATCGCGCAGTACGAAAAGATCATCAAGCTAATGCGACGGCTCTGACTACGTGACGCAGGACACCGCGATCACGATCCTCGGCGACGAACAGGAACACCGGCGGACGTTTGTCGGTTACCTGACGGAATTCGAACGCAGAGCTTAGCGCTAGATCGCGCCAGCCAAGCTCGGCTCGCCAGGAGGAACGAAATGCGGCTCGCGGACTCTGGTGAATCCGCGAGCCGCTTCGTTGAATTAGAATTTCTTCGTCAGCCGCACGTAGACGAACCGGCCGGTCGAGTCATACGTGAAGCCGGGATAGCCGACCGAGTTTCCGCCTTGGCCGGAAGCGAATGGCGGATCGGTGTCGAAGAGGTTGATCACTCCGACGGTCAGCGTTGTGCCGTTCAACAGACGATCAACAATGCTCATCTGCGAAGCGCCCGCCGCGGTCACGTTCTTGTCGTTTTTCGAATAGCCCGTGGCGACCGCGTCGCTCTTCTGCACCAACGCGCTGAAGTCGTAGGAAGCTTGAAGATCAAAGAGCCAGCGGTCGTCGACTTCACGCGGGTTGAGATCCGCATCCTGCTCGCTGAAACCATCGGTATAGCGAACGGTGCCGATGATATCGAAGCCCTTCCAGGTCCAATCGAGCCGGCTGTTACCGCGCCATTGGTAGTAGCCTTCCTGCGACGCCCCCGGATCAGTGGTTTGCCCGACCAACTCTTCGGTTGGTCCGCCCGCGACACGCTGGCGTTCGAAGGAGTTGAGGTAGGTCAGCTGCGTCAGTGAGGTGAACGTGCCGATCGGCGTCTGCAGCACGTATTGAAGGCCAAAGTCGACGCCGTTCGCTTTCTCCGACGCTTCGTTACGGTTGGAAACAGTGATGCGCGTAATCGTGCCGTCAGGCAGACGCTCGACGCGTTCACCCGGCAGCAGCGTGCCGGCGACTTCGCGAGCGAGCACCGCGTCGAGGAACGCCGATTCCACCACGCCGGTGCGATCGATCTGCCAAAGATCAAGCGAGACGGTTAGCCCCGGCACGAACTTCGGCGTGTAAACGAGACCGCCGCTGAACGTCTCCGAATCCTCCGGCCGCAGGTCCGGACTGCTCCGGATGAGCGTGGTCGTCTCCGGCTCGAACGCGCCGCCGTTCAGCGGATCGTGCGACGGCTGAATGTCCGAGACCGGCGCCGAGTAAAGTTCCTCCAGCGAAGGCTCGCGGAATCCGAGACCCCACGTGAACCGCGCGGTGAGCGATTCATCGAACGGCTGCCAACGCACGCCGACTTTCGGAACGGCAACGTCGGTGTTGTTGTTCCGGAACTTCTCGTAACGACCCGCTGCGCTGATGTCGAGGGCGTGGAAGCCGGGGATCGCGTTCTTCTCGCTGAAGACCGGAATGCTGGTTTCGACGAAGAACGCATACGACTTGCGGCCGCCACGCGCGGGCGGGATCGCGGAGTTGCCCGCGATGTCGCCCAGCACGTTTAGTTGGTCCGGATCTTCGTTGAGCGACTCACGCCTGAACTGCCCGCCGAATGCGAAGCCGACGCCGCCAGCCGGCAAATCAAAGAGGCTGGTCGTGTAAACCGTCGCATCGAGCGTTCCCAGCTTCGAGGTGTCGATGTCCTTCGGATGAACGCGCGCGAACTCGATCGCGGCCGCGTTCGAAGGAATCGGCACGCGGTAATCACCGAATGGATTGAACGCCACGGTGGTGCCGATGTATTGCGATGACGACGGATTAAAGATCGGATCGGCCTGGTTCAGAATCCGGTTGAAACGCGACGACGAGACTTGCTGACCGGTCGTGACGTTCCGGATCTGGCTGTAGCGGAAACCGGCATCGTAACCCCAGGTGCCGTTGAACAACTTGTCGCCGCGAATTCCGAGCGTGCCGAGGAACGCGTCGCTCTCATTATCGAAGAGACGATTACCAAACTCGGCAAGACGCGCACGCGATCCGCCAGAGATGATTTGGTTGAATGGATTGGACGGATTGAACGCGCCGGGCGTGAGTCCGGTTTCGGCGTAGGTCGGACCGCCAAACGGAGTCGTTCCCGCGGGATTCGGAACGCGCGGCGGGATCGCGAGGGTAATGAAACCGGGCGTCTGGAAATTGCCTGTCGCGGGCGGCGCGAGTTCGTTGTGCGTCTTGACGTTCTGATACAAGGCGTCGCCGTAAACGACTAACGCATCGCCCAGGAACTTGTGGTCCATCGCGACGTAGCCACCGTAGCGCTCGGACTCTGGAAACGAGAGCGAGAACTGGTTGAAGTTGAATCCATTCGGACCTGATCTCGGCCGGCTCGTTCCGTAGAGGTAACTCCCGGCAGGAGCCGCGCCGTTCGTCAGATTCGGCGCGCCTGCGAACTCGTTCCTACCCGGCGCGACCAGCACTCGCCCACCCGCTTCGGCGGCTGCTGCGCCGGTGATTTGCAGGTTATAGGGACTCGCATTGCTGCTCAGGAACGGCGGCACCGCGGAGTAGTCGCGGTCGTGATTGAAGATCGAATTGCGGTGGTAGTAGTTGATCGTTCCGGAAACGTTCGTGTTCCCGTCGCCTACGCCGAAGAGCAGCGAGCTATTGAGCTCGCCGGAGTCTTTGTCCGTCGTGTTGCCGTATTCGATCTTCGCCTGCGCGCCGTGAAACTCGTGGTAGCGCTTGATGTTCACCACGCCGGCAACTGCGTCCGCGCCGTAGGTGGTCGACGCGCCATCCTTTAAGATCTCGATGCTCTCGATCGACGCTTCCGGAATGGTGTTCAGGTCAACGAAAACGATCCGTCTGTTACCCGTCGGATAAGGCGCAACGCGGCGCCCATCGAGCAGGATAAGTGTCGCCCGCGCATCGAAGCCGCGCAGCGCCACCGTGGCCGCGCCCACCGCGGTATTCGAGCCGTTTTCGTTGTTGGAAACCGGCACGCCATTCGCGTTGGCGATCGGCAAGTTGCGCAACAGTTCTTCTACGGTGCGCTCACCGGACTTGTTGATCAGATCACGGTTCGTGTTGATGACCGGATTAGGTCCGACTTCCGCGGCCGTGGGGATGATGGAACCAGTAACGAAAACACGGTCGGTGCTCGCTTCGCCTTGCGGCTGCGGAGCGGCGACAGGGTTGCCGTTTTGGTCCGCTCGCGGTGCAGAGGGGCCGGTAGGTGGCGGAGCATTCACCGCCTGCTGAGCAGTGAGCTGCGACAGCGGGAGAAGAGTGACAGCGAGCGCGAGCATACAGCCCGCGCGGTGGATACGACGAGGAGGATGATGATGGATGGACATGGGGCTTAGGGCTGCGCGGAGCGTGCGCGGAAACTCCAGAGACTTACAAGTCAATTTGTTAGGCACGCCGAATCGGTACAGCAAAAACCCGCAGCAGGAGTCCCGCTGCGGGCTTCGCGAATTATGTCAGATTACTTCTTCGGCGACGCGGAAGGTGAGGCAGCCGGCGAAGCACCCGCGCTCGCTGCATCGCCCTTCTTCTTCGATTTCTTCGAGGTCGGTGCCGCCTGCTCACCTGCAGGATGGACCTTCACGCTTTTGCATTCGAGCGAGCCGTCGGCCTGCTTCCAGTAGGAGCCGGTTACTTTCTCGTTTTCCGCGATCTCGGCGAAGGTCGCCCCCGCGCCCGACTTCGTCACGGTTGTCTTATCGGTCACCTTGAAAACGCGAGCGTTCTCCTTGCCTTGAATGGTGAATGTCTGCGCACTCTTATCGACGCTTGCGACAGTGCCGCGGAACGGAATTGCGCGCGCTGCTTTCTCGGTCGGCGACGCAGAGCTCTTCGCAGGCGGCGACGCTTTGGCTGAGGCTGACGCTGATGGGCTTGGTGAAGGCGAAGCTTTCGGAGCCGCGAAAGCTGCCATGGGCGTGCACAACGCGATGGTCGCGACGGTTGCGCCTGTGAGGATGAAGGATTTTCGGTTCATAGTTTGGGCTTGGTTGATCGGGGATGTTGCTCCCGCTGTGAGTTCTTCTGACGAGCGCGAGCGTTGTTTCTTCAGGGGTATAACAACTCGTTAGGCAGGAAGCAATCTTCTAAACAGGGCCGCTGTAGCCTAAGCGGCGCAGAAATCGATTACATTTTAGTAATTGAAGCGATTTCCGCCGGGGTTTGGGGATCGCGAAGAGCGCGCGTTCACCCATAAGTTGCGACGTTTTCCGCGTTTACGCGACCGGCCCCGCAACGAACGCATCGCGACGCAAATTTCACACCTCCCCCATCCGTGCCGCGCGCCCTTAACGAATTACTGATGTCCGCCGGTGCATGCGCGTCGGCCGCCGTTTCATCCCTATGAAGAATCATTCCTCCTCGTCCAACGCGGGCATCTTCAGCCCGCGTGCCCTCGTCGCGGTCGCCCTTGCGTCGATCGGCCTGTCGCTCGGCTGGCTCAGCTTTGCCGCCACGCCTTCGAGCGGCACCGTTTCAGTCGCAAACCCGTCCGTGAGCTATACCGGAAGCGGTCCCTACATTCTCCCAAGTGCCGGTGGCGATACGTGCGCCGCGCCCGACCAATGTGACGAGTTCGCTCTCACCGTGAACTTGCCGGCTGATTACTCGACGACGCATCCGAACGATAAGATTCGCTGCGAAATTCGCTGGGACGATCCGACAGGCGGCGCGGACTTCGATCTCTACGTGCACGACTCAAACGGGAATCAGATCGGCGGCACCAGTGGCGCAACTTCAAGCAATCCCGAGGCCGTTGAGTTTGCTGCCACGGGCGGGACTCATACCTACACGATGCGCGTCAAGCCTTACCTCCCGGCCGGCCTTAACTACACAGGCAAAGCATCGCTGGTAGCCGCCGTTGGCGGACCTTCCGCGACGCCAGCTCCGTTCACTGGCATCAAGCCACGTTACCTTAACTACGCACCGGGACCGGGCATCGGCGAGAACGCGGGTGAGCCTACCATCGGCTTCCACCCGGCGACTAAGCACGCCATGTATATCGCGGGTCTGCAAACACTACGCGTCACCTTCCCCGCCGCCGGCTCATGTGCCGCATTGTGGGAAGATGTTTCCGCCATCTTCACGAGTAAGAAGTCGCTCGACCCGATCCTCTTCACCGATCAGACGACTGGCCGGACTTTCGTCTCACAGTTAAACAGCGTCGTTCCTCCAGCATCGCCAGTGTTGATCGGTTTGAACAGCTTGATGGCCTACACCGACGATGATGGACAGACCTGGGTGCCAGCGCAGCTCAATCCGCCCGATGGTAGCTACGATCACCAGTCCGTCGGCGCAGGACCTTATCCTCCGACGCTCGCTCCGATCTTCAGTAACCCGGCGAACAAAGGCCACGCCGTTTACTACTGCTCGCAGGGAGGTGTTACCGCCTTCTGCTCGCGCAGCGATGACGGTGGATTAAACTTCGGCCCATCCCGCGCCATCTATAACTCAGTCACGGACGGCTGCGGCGGCATCCACGGCCATGTCAAGGTTGCTCCCGACGGGACGGTCTATGTCCCGAACCGTGGCTGCAACGGCGTTCAGGCACTAGCCGTGTCCGAAGATGGTGGCATCACCTGGCAGATCCGGAAAGTCCAAGGCCAGGGCTGGACAGCACAGCCGCCGCCAGGGATCCTTGATCCTTCTGTAGGCATCGCTTCGGACGGCACGCTCTACTTCTCGTGGGTCAGCGGCCAGAACGATGGTGGCCATGCCATGGCCGCGGTGAGTCATGACAAAGGTCTCACGTGGATCTTGCCGACGGACATAGGCGCCGCGCAGAACATCCACAACGCGGTCTTTGTCTCCGCGGTAGCAGGTGATCCGCAGCGTGCGTCGGTTGGTTACGTGGGCACCGAGACGCCCGGCGACCACCAGGACACGAACTTCAAAGGGAACTGGTTCGCATATATCGCGACGACCTATGATGGCGGCCAGACCTGGGCTGTCGTAAACGCCACACCTAACGACCCCGTGCAGCGTGAAGCTTGCATCTGGAACCAGGGTGGTAGCAATGCCTGCCGCAACCTTCTCGACTTTAACGATATCACAATCGACGACCGTGGTCGTGCGCTCTACTCCTATGCCGACGGCTGCATTGGCGATTGTGTCTCACGGCCACCAAACTCCTATAGTGCGAAAGCGACCATCGCCCGTCAGTCCGGTGGGCGCGGTCTTCTAGCTACCTTCGATCCGCAGGAGCCGAAAATTCCTGACTCAGCATGTCTAACCGGCCGTCGCGACGACCTGGCGTCATACCTCACCTGGGTCGCGCCAGATAACGGCGGCGCAGATATCCAGTCCTACAAGATTCTTCGTGGCACGACCGCGAACAACCTTGTGCAGATCGGGACGGGCATTGGCACCAAGACTACCTACACAGATCGAAGCCTCGATGCAGCGGTAGCTACCTACTACTACCAGGTCATCGCGCGTAATGCGCAAGGTGATGGCGCCGCGAGCAACATCGTTCCGCTCACTACCACTCCGCGTTTCGAACCGACCGGCGCCTGTGTTCTGCCTGGCGTCCAAATCGTCGTTGATCCGATTGGCGACGCGAGCGACTCGCTGCCGCAGCACGACATTACTTCTGTCTCCTTGTCGGAGCCTGACGCGCTGCCCGGCAAGCTCGTCTTCACGATGAAGGTAGTTAACCTTGCTGCTCCGGTGCCGCCGAACTTCCGTTACGCCGTTCGCTTTGGGGCACCTACTCCACCGCCGCCGGATCCGGTTCTTGGAGCACAAGAAGATTACTTCGTCTCCTACGTGAGCGGAGCCGAGCAATTCACCTACGGCACGACGGGTGTGCCACAGAACGCGCCCGGCCGCGTCTTCACGACCCTGGGGAATCTCGATCCGGCCAGCCACGTCGATCCTGATGGAACGATCACGCTCATCCTACTTAAGCCGGCGATTAGCAACCCGACACCTGGTCAGGCGATCACGAGCGTCTTTGGTTCAGTGCGCCTGAACGGGCCCACGGGCGGCACGAATGAAACCATCCCGGATAGCACTGGCACCGGTAGCTACGCGCTCCGCTCGACTACGCTCTGCTTGCCGAATAACGCACCACTAGCCAGGCTCGCGGCAAACGTAGAAAGCGGCTATAAGCCACTGCCGGTCCACTTCGACGCCAGCCAGTCGAGTGATCCCGACCAGATCGATACGATCGCGAGTTATACCTTTAACTTCGGCGACGGCACCGACGATGTCGTTCAGAACTGCTCGAGCAATCCCCAGTGCAGCATGATCGATCACACCTTCACTGAGGCAGGCTTGTTCGCGGTCAAGTGCGTGGTGACGGATTCCCGCGGGAAGACGAGCGCGAACACCGCTCAGGCACTGATCGAAGTAGATGTGCCGTTCTTGAACGTCGCCTCACGCCGGGGACATAACGGCAACCCCTTCGACATTGATCTCCCGCTTAGTGGCAGTCCTGCCGTGGAGTGCAGACTCCCTGGCCCAGCTCAGTCTTACCAGCTCATCTACACCTTCGTGCGCAATATCTCGGTGCTTGGGACCGCAACGAGCGCACAAGGTAATGCGACGGTCTTTGAGCCGGTCGCTGGACCGCTCGCAAACCAAGTGACGGTGAACGTCGCAAATGTGAGCGATCAGCAACATCTCGTGATCATACTGAACGGGGTGCAGGATAGCGCTGGCGCGGTCATGAATAACATTCCCGGCCGGGTCGATATCCTGGTTGGCGACGTGAATGGCGATGGAACAGTGAACGCAGCCGACGCAACGATCGCCCGTAACCGCTCCGGACAGTTGACTGACGTCAACAACTTCCGCGCCGACGTGAACTTCGACGGCACAGTGAACGCGGCCGACGCGACGGTTGTTCGCAACGCCTCCGGGCACGCTGTTCTCGGAGCGCCGACGGCGGGTTCAGGCGCCGCACGGAAGCAGGACTCGCAATAGCACGATCTCAGCGCACGGCCCGACCGAGCGGCTGGCCGTGCGCGGGTTTTGGCGAACGTTGCATGCGTCGACGCGTCTCGTGAATCTCTACGAGGAATTGCAACGGCCTGAACTCGCCGCGCGATTCCGATTGTGCTCCCGCCGTGGCTCCACGCAGGTAGCGAACAACTCCGCAGCGGAGAATCTCGTGAAGAAGACCCTGGCAAAATTGTGGAGGTAAGGGGATTCGAACCCCTGGCCTCTTCATTGCGAACGAAGCGCTCTACCAACTGAGCTATACCCCCGACAAATTGCGGCCCCAGAGTAACCGTCTCCGAAGACATTTCAAGATGACCAGGCGCTGGTCACTCTGCCGGTCGGAACTTCTCGAGCTGACGCTTTCGTATCACGCATCAGCAACTCATCAACGCGGCCTGCCGGGTGCGCCGGAAACTAGAGCGCCTCGTTCGCAATGAAGAGGCGGCCTCCGCTTGCGCGCGCCGCACGTAGCAGCTACGGACACTTCACTAACCAGCGAACCAAAAGGAGAACAGCATTATGCCAGCACGAACCGGATCAGCAGTTTGGGACGGAACTCTCAAGGAAGGTAAAGGGACGATGAAACTTGGAAGCGGCGCCTATGAAGGACCGTACTCGTTTAAGTCGCGATTTGAGGAGGGCACCGGCACGAATCCCGAAGAACTAATCGGCGCGGCAGAAGCGGGCTGCTTCTCCATGGCTTTGTCGTCGAATCTTGAAAAAGCCGGTCACCCGGCAACACGGATCAGCACGACTGCGAACGTGAAACTCGAGATGGTGGATGGCGGGCCAAAGATCACCTCGATTGATCTTCAAACCGACGCGGAAGTCCCAGGGATCGACGACAAGACATTTCAGGAACAGGCGGAGAAGACGAAACTCGGCTGCCCCGTTTCACGCGCGCTCGCCGGTACTGAAATCAAGCTGACCGCGCGGCTGAAGCAGAGCTAGCGATCGGCCGCCGGGTTCGCGCTCAACCTCGACGCCGCGCCCGGGGGCAGCTAGTTTCTCGCTAGCTTGCAACAGAACGACGATTACGTGCTCCACGTCCTTGAAGACGTGGGGCTGGTGACCAAGACTCAGATCCAGAGCGCGCGTTCGCGGCTCAACGGAAGCAGTAAAGTCGTCGACGTCCTGACGCGCGATGGCGTCGTCTCCGAGACGGATGTCTCGCGAGCGCTCGCTTCGCAGGCGCACATGGATTGGATCGATCTCTCCACGCGGACGATTCCGCAGGAGGTCATCGATCAAATCCGCGGCGAAGATGCGCGTCGCTTCAAGGTGATCCCGGTCGGCTTCGGCGAAACGGGGTTAGTCGTCGCGGTGAGTGATCCGCTCGACATCGACACGATCGACAGCCTCAGCTTTTTGCTGCAACGCGAGATCGAGTTGGTCTGCTCGAGTCCGGAGAAAATTCGCGAGGCGCTGATCAAATATTACGGCACCGCGGATGAAGCTTCGGACATTCTGCAGGAGCGGCTCGGCGACGATCTGGATCTCGGGCTCGAAGTCACCGAAGGCGGTCAGCTCGACAGCGGCGACGAAGCGGACGCGCCGATCATTCGTTTAGTTTCGATGCTGCTGGTCGAGGCGCACCGCGCGGGCGCATCCGATATTCACCTCGAACCGCTGGAGAAGAAATTCCGCGTCCGTTTTCGCATCGACGGCGTGTTGCACGAGATGCAGGCGCCACCCAAGCGACTGCAATCCGCCATTGTGTCTCGCCTCAAGATCATGACCGGCTCGATGAGCATCGCCGAGAAGCGCCTGCCGCAGGACGGCCGCATCCAGGTGAAGATCGCGCGCAAGCCAATCGACTTGCGCGTGTCGACGATCCCGACAAACCACGGCGAGAGCGTGGTCATGCGTTTGCTCGACAAATCGAGCCTCATGCTCGGCCTGCCGGAGCTCGGATTTCTGAGCGATGACCAGGAGACGTTCGAGCGCTTGCTGCGTTTGCCCGACGGCATCCTGCTCGTCACCGGGCCGACAGGTTCAGGTAAAACGAGCACGCTCTACGCGTGTCTGAATTACATGAACAAGCCGGACCGGAAGATCATCACGGTCGAGGAGCCGGTCGAGTATCAGATGAACGGCATCAATCAGGTGCAGGTGAACACGGACATTGGGATGACCTTTCCCGCCGCGCTTCGATCGATCCTGCGGCAGGCGCCGAACATCATCATGATCGGGGAGATTCGCGATCTGGAGACGGCGTCGATCGCGACCAACGCCAGCCTCACGGGGCACCTGGTTTTCAGCACGCTGCACACAAACGACGCGCCTTCTGCAATCGCGCGCCTGGTTGACTTGGGCATGCAGCCGTTCCTCGTCGCGTCCTCGGTGCGCGCGATCATGGCCCAACGACTCGTTAGGCGTTTGTGCGCGAACTGCAAAGCGCCGGGCGAGCTGAGCGAAACGGAACTGCGCGCGCTGCGCATCGAAGCCTCGCAATTGAGCGAAGCGCACGTCATGCAGCCGGTCGGCTGCGAGCGTTGCCGCGGCACTGGCTACAAAGGCCGGATGGGCATCTTCGAGATGTTCATCATCGACGACGACGTGCGCCACATGATCAACGACAAGCGCTCGACCCTGCTCCTGCGCCACAGGGCCCGCGAGCTCGGCATGCGCACCTTGCGGGAAGACGGCGTCCGCAAAGTGCTCGCCGGCCTAACGAGTGCTGAAGAAGTGATCTCGATCACGATGGGAGACGCGAGCTGATGAATTGCTCGCCACAAACTGCTGTAGCGTCCGCTGTCCTCAGCGCACTAGAACTCGGGCAGGCGGAAAAGTCTGCGCTCAGGACAGCGCACGCCACAGCACCCGAGCTTCGCAGGACGCGATGAACAACAACCAGATCGCCGAGCTTCTGGTTGAGCAGCAGGTTTTCCCGCGCGGGCAGATCGACGACGTGCTCGAGGAAGCGAACCTCAACGGCAAGACGCTGGCGCAGACCATGGTCGACAACGGCCTGGTCGATGAGAACGGCTTTTACCAGACGATCGCCAACTCGTTAGGCATGGATTACGTGCCGCTGCACGGCGAGATCCCGCCGCACGTGCTGAAGCTCGTGCCAAGCGGACTGGCGAGACTACATCGCGCGCTGCCGCTCGGCGCGCAGGATGGCAGCATCACGGTCGCGCTGGTCGATCCATTCGATCTGCGCGCGGCCGAGGATCTGCGTTTCGCGCTCGGTAAACAAATCGACGTGGTGGTCTCGCCGACGGAACAGGTCGAGGAGCGGATCAAGAAATACTACGGCAGCGACACCTCCAGTATGGAGGACATCCTCAAGCAGCTCGGCGAGACGGGCGAGCTGCTGGAGATTCGCGGTGATGAAAGCGCCAGCGGGGTTGCGGCGGAAGCGAACGCCACGCCGATCATCCGCTTCGTCGATCTGATCTTGTTTCAGGCCATTCAGGACCGCGCGAGCGACATTCATTTCGAGCCGTTCGAGCACGAGTTCAAAATCCGTTACCGCGTGGATGGTGCCCTTTACGAAATGGCACCGCCGCCGCGGCATCTTGCCTTGCCAGTCATCTCGCGCGTGAAGGTGATGGCGAACATGAACATCGCCGAGCGCCGCCTGCCGCAGGACGGTCGGATTCAAAAGAATATCGCGGGTCGCATGATCGACATGCGCGTTTCGACTTTGCCCACGCAATTTGGCGAGAGCGTTGTCCTGCGCGTGCTCGATCGCTCGACCGTGAACCTCGATATCGAGGCGCTCGGCATGCCCGATTACATCCACGAGTTCATCCTCGATGTGATCCAGCGGCCGAACGGAATCTTCATCGTCACCGGCCCGACCGGCTCCGGAAAAACGACGACGCTGTATTCGTGTCTGCGCAAGATCAACACGCTCGATTCGAAGTTGCTCACCGCGGAAGAGCCGGTCGAGTACGACCTCGAAGGCATCGTGCAGGTGCCGGTGAACGAAGCGATCGGACTGTCATTCGCACGCGTACTGCGCGCCTTTCTCC
>JALZAD010000185.1 GCA_030948555.1 Verrucomicrobiota bacterium
CACGACCGGGCCGCACCCGATGACGTTGTTGCGCCACGAACTGCCGAACGTCTGGCGCGCGGTTGATCTCGTGCAGGCGAAGCAGGGGGCGACGGTGGAGATCGCGGGGAATGTGATTTGTCGTCAGCGACCCGGCACGGCGAAGGGTTTCGTCTTCATCAGTCTGGAAGACGAGACCGGTGTCTCGAACGCAATCGTGACGCCGGATTTATTTGAGAAGCTGCGCCTCGTGATTACGGAAGAGGCGTTCCTGCACATTGAAGGACAGGTGCAGAACTCCGACAATGTGGTGCTGATCAAGGCGCAGAAGATCAAACCACTGACGCATGCGCAGCTCGCCGGGAGCGCCTCGCACGATTTTCACTAGCAGCTGTTTCTAAGAAGCATGTCATCCTGAGCCGCGAGACGGCGAAGGATCTCGCACTCGCAGCTTGGACAATCCGCCATCATGGCGTGAACCATCATCCTGTGTGAGGTCCTTCGCTGTCTTCGCAGCTCAGGATGACACGGCTGGAACGTCTACGCGCTTCAATGACAGCCGCAGTGGCTCCCGCACGAACCAACAGATGGGCCAGCCGAGCTGCCCGGCACCAAAACGCCCGAGCCGCCGGTGATCACGCGGCGAACTGGTTCGCCGGTCTGTGGATCGACCCGTAGCGGCTCGTCTTTCATGCTTTGATTCACCTCGAAGCGGCGGACCGGTTTCTCGGGGTCGGTGGTTTCGTAGACGTAAGTCATGGCTATTCGCCGCCGCGGGCGGTGGCTTTCGGTTCGGCTGGTTTTTCCTCGGGGTGAGTTTCGGCTTCCATCCATTCAGTGTGGAAGACGCCCGGTTTGTCGACGCGCTCATACGTGTGCGCGCCAAAGAAATCGCGCTGCGCCTGGAGCAGATTTGAAGGCAGGCGCGCGGAACGGTAGCTGTCGAAGTAGGCGAGCGAAGCGCTGAAGGCAGGAACAGCAACGCCGTGCTCGATCGCGGCGGAAACCGCGATGCGCCAGTTGTGCTGCGTCTTCGCGATGACATCGCAGAAGAACGAATCGAGCAGGAGATTATGCAGCTCTCGATCACGCTCGTAGGCCTCGACAATGCGATTGAGGAATTTCGCGCGGATGATGCAACCACCTCGCCAAATCGTCGCGATGTCGCCGAAGTTCAGGTTCCATTTGTAGGCAATGCTGGCGGCGCCCAACAACTCCATGCCTTGGGCGTAGGAGACAATTTTCGAAGCGTAGAGCGCGTCATGCACGGCCTGGATAAGTTGCTTGCGATCGCCCGTGAACTTCGGCAGGTCGGGCTGCGGTAAGATTTTCGAGGCGGCGACGCGTTCGTCTTTCCGCGAAGAGATGACCCGTGCTTCGACCGCCGCGTTAATCGTGGAGATGACGACAGACTGCGAAAGAGCGGACTGCAACGTCCAGAGGCCGGTGCCTTTTTGCCCGGCTTTGTCGAGGATCACGTCGACGAGCGGCTTGCCGGTATCGGGGTCTTTTTTGCGAAAGATCTGTGCGGTGATGTCGATGAGGTAGCTGTCGAGGGCGCCGCGATTCCACTCCGCGAAAGTTTCGGCGAGCTCATCACTCGTTAGGCCGAGGACGTCCTTCAGGATGGCGTATGCTTCGCAGATCAACTGCATGTCGCCGTACTCGATGCCGTTGTGCACCATCTTCACGTAGTGGCCGGCGCCGTCCGGGCCCATGTAGCGGGCGCACGGTTCGCCATCCACTTGCGCGGCGATCTTGCGGAAAATCGGTGCGATCAGATCCCAGGATTCGCGCGAGCCGCCAGGCATGAGGGACGGCCCTTTGAGTGCGCCTTCTTCGCCGCCGGAAACACCGCAGCCGACGAAATGAATTCCGCGCGCTTCGAGTTCTTTGCCTCTGCGTTGGGTGTCGGTAAAGAGCGAATTGCCTCCGTCGATAATGACGTCCCCGGTCTCAAGGAGCGGCACGAGTTGACCAATGACCGCATCGACCGGCGCGCCCGCCTTGACCATGATCATCACTTTGCGCGGCCGCGATAACGCTCCGACGAACTCCTCCATCGTCCGCGTCGGCCTGATGTTTTTTCCCTGCGCGCGCTCAGCCGCAAACTTCTCCGTCACCGCAGTGGTGCGGTTGAAGACGGCAACGGAGAACCCCTTCGATTCCATATTAAGGACGAGGTTCTCCCCCATCACCGCCAGGCCGATGAGGCCAATATCACATTGATTCAGATTCAAATTGGTATCTCCTGATTGGGTCGCGCTGAGTTCAACCGCTATTTAGCACGCATGGCATACCCCGTCTGCGCCGTTTTGCTGACCGAAGACCCGCTTGCGAATCCCACTCTAGCCCATGCTGAGGAAACGGGAGGCGTGGTCGACTTCTGGGGAGTAGTGCGCCGGATGGAAGACGGCCGCAGAATCAGCGGCATCGAATACGAGGCGCACCGCGCGATGGCAGAGCATCAATTGGGCGTGATGGCGGAGCAAGCCAGCCGGGACTTCGAGCTGAAGCAAGTGGTGGTGCAGCATCGCATCGGCTACGTCGCGGCGGGAGAAGCTTCGCTCTTTGTGCGGGTCGGAAGTCGACACCGCGCCGAGGCATTTCGCGCGAGCATCTGGCTGGTCGATGAATTGAAGAGACGCGCGCCGATCTGGAAGCGGCCGGTGTTCGCGGAAGCGGCAACGCGTCAGGCCGGCGAGGAAGTAGGGGCGATCGAGAAATGAACTGGGCCAATCGTCTAACGCTCAGCCGCCTAGGATTGACGATCCTCTTCGTCATCGCGCTGAATTCGGAGTGGTCGTTTGGCCGGACGCTGGCGCTGATCTTGTTCATCATCGCCGGCCTGACTGATTTTGCGGACGGCGAGATCGCGCGGCGTTATCGCTTCGTGACGAATTTCGGGAAGCTGATGGATCCGTTGGTCGATAAGATCATGATCGCCGCTGCGTTCATTTCGCTCGTGCCGCTGAAGGCGATCCCGGCTTGGGCGGCAACCATCATCGTGTCGCGCGAGTTTTTGATCACAGGACTGCGCCTGCTCGCGAGTTCGCAGGGAAAGGTGCTCGGCGCGGAGCGCCTCGGGAAGCACAAGACCTCATGGCAGATCGTCACGGTGATCTTCTTCCTCGCGCTGCTCGCGTTGCGAGAGCTGCGCTACGCGGATCACGACAGCGTCTGGTGGGCACGCGCGTGGCAAACCGGCGGCAACACGCTGCTCTGGGTTACGGTTGCGCTGACGCTCTACTCCGGTCTCGGGTATGCCTGGCGACACCGCCGTGTCGTCGCGACGAACGACTAAGGAACCTGACCCGCCTTCGCGTACTCTACGACGCCACTGCGGCGCGCGATCAGAAGAAGCTCTGAGGAACTTCTACGCGATCGCCCGGCTGGAGCTTGATGTCCTTTGACGGATCGCGGCGTGATTCGCGAACGTCGAAAACGCGGACGTTGTTGCCGCGGAGCACGCGCACTTTTCGCTGATCGGCGAAGTCGTTGAAACCACCTGCCGCATTGATCGCGGCGAGGAGCGTCAGGTCTTCCGTGAAGTTCACCCGCGACGGGGTACGGACCGCGCCGCCGACGTTCACGAAACGCGCCTGCGGCTGCATGATGATCGTGATCGTCGGGTTGGAGTATATCTTGTTTGCGCGGTATGCGCCTTCGATCGAGGAGGCGAGTTGCGATGGGGTCAGCCCATCCGCTTTCACCTTGTTGATGTAGGGGAGGTTGATCGCGCCGCTGGCGTCGATTGTGTAGGTGTTGTTGACCTGTGCCTGCTCGTCCGCGGGCACGCCGGAGATTTTTAGCTCAAACGGATCACCGACGCGAAGAGTCGCTTGAGCGCGCGCCGAAAGGACGGCGGCGAAGAGAAATAGCAGAACGACAGCAAAGCGGCGCATTAGTATTCTTCTCCGTCAGAATAACGGCCGTTGCTCGCACCGGCAGACGCGGTCTTGCGCGAGTCGCGCTTCGTCTCTTTGTCGCGCGGCTGATAGTAGCCGTAGTAGTTGGTGTAGTAGTAGTAGTTCTGGTCGTGCTTGAGATCGACGTTGTTCAAGACGACGCCGAGAACCGTGCCGCCAACGCCAAGAACAGCCTGCTTCACTCGGAGCAGCATGGCGCGCGGGAAGCGGCGATGTTGCACAACCATGATCGTCTGATCGACTTCGCTCGCGAGGACCGAAGCGTCACTCACGCCGAGCATCGGCGGCGAGTCGAAGAAGACGAGGTCGTAGCGGGTCTTCAGCTCCGCGACCATGTCGGACATGCGCTGTGAGTTTAAGATGCCCACGGCGTCCGAAGGAAGGATCCCACTCGGAAGAACCGAGAGGTTCTCGACTGACGTCGGCAGAATGACGTCTTCGAGCCGCATGTCTGTGGTGAGGTAATTCGTTAGGCCAACCTTGTTGCTCAGATCGAAGAAGCCGTGCTGCACGGGGCGGCGAAGGTCAGCGTCGACGATCAGGGTTGTGTAACCACCCTGGGCGGAGATGAAGGCGAGGTTCGCGAGCGTAGTCGATTTGCCTTCGCCAGGTCCGCCACTAACCATCGAGATTGCATTCGCTTCGGGATTCTTGCGGTTGAACTCGATGTTCGTCCGAAGAATGCGATACGCCTCTGCATCAGGTGTGTCACCCGGCTCCTGGTGCAGGAGCTTGATGTTTTTCGGAATGATCGCGAGAACCGGGACGCCGAGCAGGCTCTCGACGTCTTCCATCGTCTTCACGCTGGTGTCGAGATACTCGATGAAGAATGCCAGACCGAGTCCGATGACGAGACCTACCAACGCACCGAGCGCGAGATTGAGACTAACGCGAGGACGCGACGGATAGCTCGGCGGTTCGGCGACTTGCTTCACGCTCAGCGCCATGCGCGGCATCGCGAGTTCCATCGTCTGCGTCTGCGCGCGAGTACGGACGCCATCGAGGAGCAGCTTTTCCTTGATGTAACTGTTCTTCGCGCGCGTGTAGTTCGCGTTGTTATTCTTCGATGCGAGCTGGCGCGCGTTCAGTTGATCGAGGCGCTTCCTCAACTCATCACGGGTAGCTTGTGCGGTATTAAGGTTCTTCTGAAGACCGCTGCGGATGATTCCGACCTGCTCTTCGAGCTGGCGGGTGTAGACCTCTTTGGTGGCGCGCAGGGCTTTCACCTTCGGATGGTTCTCCGCGAGTCCGGAGTTCAAGAATAGCGCCTCCTGCGCTGAAGCTTCCTGGTAAATCGGGAGGATCTTTTGAATGGTCGGGTCCTGAATGTTCAGAGTGGGCATCATGCGCATCAGGTCTTCGCCCTTGAGCTTCTCGATGCTCTGCAGTTGTGAAGAGAGCTGAGCCACTTTCGTGTCGGCTTCATTCAGCTCCTGCTCCTGCTTGATAACGATGTTGTTAACTGGCGTCTGCGCGTCTTCCGTGCCTTCAGGATTGAGATCGATGATACCTTCTTCGTCGCGAATACGGGCGACTTCCGTTGCCGCGTCATCAACCTTCTTCTGCTGCTTCGCCACTTCGTCATTCATGCTGACGAGCGCGCGGTTCATGATCTCTTTTTCTTCCTGAACGCGGGTATCCTGATAGACCGCGACGATCTTATTCGCGATGTCGGCCGCTTCCTGTGGGTCGGTGCTTAGCACGCTGATCTGAAGAAGATCGGTGTTACGCACTTCGTCGACGTCAAGCTTGCTGCGGAGCCGCCCGTAGGCCTGCTCGCGCGTCGGCCGGACGCCGCCCTTGGCCCACTTGTCCTGCAGTTTCAGGTCGTCGATGACGGGATAAAGAATACCCGTGCGCTGGATGACCTGAAACACGGTCGGCGCCAGCTGCGGATCATGGATCGGCATGTTCGGATCAGCACCGCTGAAGATCCGGGGGTTCTGGGCAGTCGATTTCACCTCGATGAAAACCGACGATTGATACTCCCGTGGCTGGAAGTAGGTGACGATCGCGGCAGTGAGGAGAACGAGGAAAAACGCGAGGAGGATTAGCACCCAGCGGACGCGGATGACTCGCCAGTAATCGAGAAAGTGAAGCTTAGCTTCTTCAGTGTGGGGCATAAGTACGCGGGACGGGGAGAGAGGCTACCTCAAAACCCGCCAGAAGCAAAAGCGACTAACCGCTTCTGCTTACCAAGTGAACGTCGCGCCGGCGTAGATCTGATTCCGCGTGAACTCGCGGAAAAGCGACATCTCCGACACCAGTTCGGTATGCTGATAACCGACGTCGATTGCCCAGTTGCGATTGATCGCATAGCGAGCGTTCAAGCCGATGTCGAATGAGTCTTCCTGGAACGCGGACAGGGCAGCGGTTTGGTCATACCAGTCGTGCTGATAGGAGAAGTTGAGGCCAGCGGAGATGCGAGAGGTGAAAGCATGGCGAACGCCGAGCGACGTGCGGTAGGTTTGACGGCTGAGTGCGTCCGGCACGTTCGGTTGCTCAAGCGCATACCGGTTGAACCAGGTGATGGAAGTGTTTTGGCCGAGCGCATAGTTGACGGTCGCCTCGGCATAAGGCGCGACCTCGCTGTTGTCCACATTGCCGAAGACGAGCCGCGGATTGTCCTGGAATTCGCGGACCTCAACACCACCACGGAAGGAAACATTGAAGCGAGGGCTGAAGCTATGGTCGACGCCGGCAAGGAAGAAGTGCGAATAGGAATTGCGGTTGTTGTTTTCGACGTAGTCGACAATGCCGAAGCGGTATTCCGCGACGAACGTCGTCGTCGGCAGAATCAGGAAGCGGAACTCGTTTCCGATGGTGTGCTCGTAACGATCCTCAAACAGGCTGATGACGGGGTCGTCGTAATTGATGTAGGAGAACGTGTAGCTCGTTGCGGTCGCGAAGCGCGGCGTCCACGCGTAGTTCACCGTGAATTTGTCGGTCGTCTGGAAGAAGTCTTGGCTGCGGCGATCAACCGCGAAAAGCGTGTTGTTAAAGGTATCGAACCCGGGCCGTGACAGATACGCGGCGCTCACCGACGCGGACAGCGTCAGGCGCGGAGTCGCCTTATGGACGATGCTGAATCCAAACCAGGCATTGACTGAATAATCGTCGGACTGGCCGCCGAAGTTGTTGTTGCCCTGGTCCCAGTAATAGGTCGCGCTCACGCCACCATCGAGGTGGATGCGAGTGCGTGGGCTGCCAGCATCGTAGGAAAGCGTCAGCGCGACGTTGGTGAACGCCGATCCGCGCTCGTCGAATGGGGAAAGATCGACGTTGTCGTCATAACCGCCGCGGACTGAGACCGAGACGTGGAAAGGGTTGGCCGAGTATTTCCCCAGGCCGAGGTCGGATGATGATCCCTTGGTATCGAAGGTCGATTTCGAGTCAGTGCTGCTGAACCCTTCGCCTCCGGCTTTTGCTTCTCCCTGCGGGAAAAGCAAAGTGAGCGCAACGAGCGGAAGCCCGACTTTAAGAAATAACGATTGTTTCATATTAACCTGCGACGTGAGAAGCGTGTGGGTGCGCAATATCCGTACCCGCAACGGCCCGCAGCGTAGCGGGGTGATATTTACGCAGCAACGTATTTTTTAGAGATTCGAGTCTGTCGCTCTCATCTCATTTTGTCATCAAAAGTTCGCGTTGTTTCGGGTGCCGGATCACCGGTATATCGGCCCCAGAGTTCGAGGTGGCCGTTGTAGTACCCGCGGAGAGTTTCCGATTTCGGATCAAGCTGCAGCGCTTCCTCAAAAATCCATTCTGCTTCTGGGAATCGCTGCGCCGAATCGAGCGTGCTGGCCAGCTCTAGAGCATAGGTCACCTCTTGCGGTGCAATTGATCGTGCCTGCGTGAAGGCATCGATTGCTCCCGCGTAGAAGGACGAAGCTGCCGCAGCGTCGTCGAAGCCCTCCGCCAGTTGCACTCTTGCGTCGCCGAGATGGTAGTAGAGATCCGGGTTTTGCGGATCGTAATCCAAGCCTCGCGTCACGTTGCGTATCGCGAGCGCGGGTTGGTTATCGCGCACCGCGGTTCGCGCGCGTTCGGCGAAATATTCGCCCGGCAGCATGCGCGCGCTTTGCACACCGAGGAGTATCGCCAGACCGCCAAGCGCGACGCGCCACATCGTATCCGTCGGCGACACCTGAAGCGCTCCGCGATCACGAACTACGCCGTCGTTCGCGAGGATGGCGAAGACAAAGGCGAGCAGGATGGCATTCGCCGGAATGTGCAGATTGAAATCCAGCGCTTCGTGTACGCTGTAGGCTGCGACCGCGCAGAGTGCGCCGATGTTAAGCGCAAGGCCGTTGCTGAAAATCTTCTCCGCGACGGCGACGCGCTTGGCGCCGAGCCGCGCAAAACTTCGCAGCCCGCGGCGCGCATGGAAGCCGATCACCAGCGCGATCGCAGCGACGCCGATGATCCCGTATTCCGCGAGGAGATGCAGGTAATCGTTGTGCACGTAAACCGGATCGCGCTGCATCCCCGAATTTCGGAAGAAGCGGCCGTAGTAGAGATAGGTTGCACTGCCGGTCCCAATGATCGGCGAGACATGCCACTGCCGGAGCGCTGCGTCCCAGAGATCGCGGCGGATGTTCTCCGTATCGATCACGGTCTGCGCGCGATTAGCTAGGTAATGGCTGCGGCTGACCGCGGCGGTGACGGCGACCCCGCCGATCACGGCGATCACCGCGCCAACCACGAACACCTTCCAAAACAACTTCGCCGTTGTATGGCGCAGTACGATGAGACTCAGAATTGCGAAGGTCAGCAGGCTCGCGCCAGCGCTCAGATAGCCGCCGCGGCTCCCGGTGAGAACGATGCCGACGTAGGCAATTGCTGCGACGTAGCCGATGAGCAGCTTGGCCCAGAGCGGCCAGCGACTCCAGCACGCGATGCTCAACGCGATGACGCCGACGACTTCCAGCATGCCGGCGAGATGATTCGGGCAGACGTAGAAGCCGCTCGCGCGCGCGCCGTAGTCATAGCGTTGCAGCCATGAGATCAGCATAAAGTTGTTGCCGTCGCGGAACTGGATGGCGCCGATCCCGACGTCAATCATTCCGAGCAGGAGCAACCCGATCATGAACAACATCCTTCCGGTGTTAGCCGTCAGAATCAGCGAAAACGCGAAGTAAACGACGAGGCAGGCGAGCATCATATAGAGGTCGCTGCGTGCGATGTAAGGCACCGGCGAGAACACTGCGCGGCCGAGCAGATAAGCGAATGCGAGCGCGGTGACGATGAGGCAGACGCGGCAAGGCGCGGGCTTCGCCGTGCGCAAACAAAACAGCAGGATCGATCCTGCGACTCCGATCGCGATGTAGCTGGGCAAGCTGAAGACGAGCCGCGTGCCACCTATCAAGACGTGGATCGCCGCGAACGCCGCGAAGAAGAGTAGAAGGGAAAACCCTTCTACGAAGCCGGGCCAGCGCGAGCGTGAGTCCATTGCGAAACCTGAACCGCAAATGCGAACCGGCCCGGCCGTGCTGCGGACAAAAAGAAAAGCCGTTGCGACCTGAATCGCAACGGCCCTTCGCTAAGTTCTGTCGACGACTACTGGTTCGTTACCGCCGTGACCACGCAGGCACCGAGGCGGTCGCCCGGGTGGTTGTTCAGGTGGTTCTGCGCGCCCTGCGGCGAAACAAAAAGGGTGTGGCCGTTGTGGCAGATGGCCACCACATTGCCCTGTCCGCCGCCGCCCGCGATCGTTCCGGGCGCCGGGTTCTGGTTCGGCAGGCTCAGGCCAAAGCCGTCACCCACGTCTCCACCGCCGCCGGGACGCGGCGGGAAGGATGTTGCGCAATTTGGCGCGAGCTCGACCGCGATATCATACAGCGCGCTTGCATCACCGGGAACCACTGCAACAAGGGCGCGGAGCACGCGACCGAGCAGACGGCAATCATCCGTGCCGAGGCACTGGAACACTGTGCGCAGGATCTGCCGCACCATGTTCGGATGCGCGGCCGCTGCTTGCTGCGCGAGCTGCGGAGCGCGGTTCCGGTTTTTCTTCACCGCAACGCAAAGATCATCGAGCACACGCTGATCAGCCGCGGAGACGTTTGTCTTGCTGCCTTGAGCGAAGCTCGCCGGAGCCGTCGCGGTCAAGACCATCAACCCAAGTGCAAGGCCGGTTAAGGCCGCGGTGGTGGAACGGAACCATGCGTGATGACGGCGATCCGATCTCTGAAGCGTGTTGTTCATAGTAATTTGATTCGTGCGAAGCTGCGGTTTGATAAGACCACCCTCGCGAGGGGTCAACACAATAATAGGAAAAACCATGCCGCGGGCGGTAGTAAAAGTTTCGGAGAGCGGGTGAAGGGAATCGAACCCTCGTCAGTAGCTTGGAAGGCTACAGCTTTACCATTAAGCTACACCCGCGAGAGGCGCCTAAGCTGACTTGAGGGCAGAATACTGCCAAGTTCTTTTTCATGGCGCGCTCTGTTGATGCCCCTGATCATCCGCGGTTCATCCTCGCGTCGGGTTCGCCCCGGCGGCGCGATCTCCTGCTCGGGGCGGGTTTTGAATTCGACATCGCGCGGCCATTTGGCGCGGAGTCCGAAAGCAGGGCCTTGAGCATGCGCGAGCTCACGACGCTGAACGCAACGCGGAAAGCGCTGGAGATATCAAGTGTTCATCCTGATGCCGTTGTACTCGGAGCAGACACGCTCGTTTCCCTGGACGGAGCCGTTGTTGGCAAGCCGACCGACTTCAATGACGCGATTCGGATTCATCATCGATTACGCGGACGGACCCACCAAGTCTGCACGTCTGTTTTCATCTGCGAGGCGCGTGCGCGGAAGGCCGTGACCTTTTTTGTCATCTCGCACGTGACGTTCCGCGTGCTCGATGACGCAGCGATCGTCCGCTACCTGGAACGCATTGATCCGCTCGACAAAGCCGGCGCCTACGCCGCGCAGGGAGACGGTGCGGAGATCATAGAGTCAAGCGATGGCTCGTACACAAATGTGGTCGGCCTGCCGATGGACGAAACAATCGCCGCGCTCCGTGATTTCGGTGTGCAGCGGCGCGATCACTCGGGCGCGGAGCGGTGGCAAATTTCCAGTTTGTTCCCGTCCGGGTCCTCGAAGAAAAACGCGTAGTAGTGCGGCGTGTATTCCGCGCAGAGCTCCGGCCCTTCGAGCACTTGGCCGCCGGCGCGCCGGACGAATTCCGCCACGCGATCCACTTCCTCGCGTGAATCAGCCCAGAACGAAATCCGCGTCCCGTTCGGCTGATGCTCCGGATCTTCCGTGAAGCCGAAGAACGGCTGTTTCCCTTCACCCGGCGCGTAAAACGTCGCCCACTCCGCATCGTTCTTGTCTTCCGTGAAGCCGATCGCCGGCAGCACCTGCGAGTAGAACCGGTGCGCTCGCGCGCGGTCTTTCACGCGCAGATCGATGTGATCAAAAACTCGCGTCTTCATCCTTTTCGATTCTCACGCCGAATCATCAATTTCAATCCTGACCAAACCTCGTCGACCGCGCAAACCTTCACGTCCACGAAACCAAGCGGCAGCGCGACTTGGCGGATCGTGTCTTCCGTCATGTCAGTCACGACACCGGAAGATTTTTTCGGCCACGAAACCCAGAGCACGCCAGTGTCTGCCAGCTTCGTTCGTAAGGCGGCGAGTCGCTTCTCGAAATCAGCGCGCCGCGCGGCGAAGAGATGAACGAAAGCCGCACCGGATGTGAGGCGATTCGTCATCGCCGCGCCTATCGGCAAGCTCTCGAGCAAACTCGTGTAATGCTCCGGCGCATTCAGCGCAGTGATCGTCTCGTTAGGCCGAATCCCGAGCTTACGCACGAGCGGCGTTCCTGAATAACCGGCCATGATGCTTTCGCTTCGCGACGAGATTGATTAGCTTCTGCGCGCCTTGCAACTTCGGACGCTTCTCCTCTGCGCCTGTTTCGTCTCCGTCGGCGCGTGTCAGCGGCGCACCGAAACCATTTCCGGCACGATCGAAGTGGATGAAGTGCACGTCGCCCCGCGCATGGGCGGTCGCGTCCTGAAGATCTATCACCGCGAAGGCGATCGACTCCGCGAAGGCGAGCCGATTGTCGAACTCGACGCCGCCGAACTGCCCGCGCAACGCAACCTCGCGCAAGCGCAAGTCGATGCCGCGACGCGCGACGCCGAAGGTCAGGCCGCGCAGTTGGAATTCCTCCGCGCCGATGCGAAGCGGCAGCAGGAGTTGCTCAAGAATCACACCGTCTCAGCCAACGAAACGGAACGCGCGACCAGCACCGCGAACGCGCAGGCCAAAGCGGTCGACGCGGCGCAGATGCGTGTCGCGCAGGCGAAGGCTAACCTGGCCGAGATCGAGACGCGCCTGAAGGAGATGAAAGTTGTCGCGCCGGGCGACACCATCCTCGAAATCCTGAGCGTGAAAGTCGGCGACGTGCTCCCGCCGAATCGCGAAGTCGCGACCTTGATCGTGCCGAGCTATCTCTGGGTACGCGTCTACATCCCCGAGCCATGGCTCGGCTTAATCAAGCTCGGCGATGAAGTCGCGGTGCGCGTTGACGGGTGGCCTAACGAGCAGTTCAAGGGCGTGGTCGAGCAGATTAATCGCCAGGCCGAGTTCACGCCGCGCAACGTGCAAACGGTCGAAGATCGAATCCGGCAGGTCTTCGGCGTCAAGGTGCGGCTCGAAAACCGCGACGACAAACTGCGCGCTGGCATGTCCGCCGACGTGACGTTTCCGAACGCCCCAAAGAAATGAATTTCAAAACCAGAAAGCCAGAAAAGCAGACAGGCTCTTCTTCCTTTCTGGTTTTCTGGTTTTCAAATTGATCTTTCCGATGGCGGCGGGACCGATGATCGAGTGCGACGGCCTAACGAAACGTTTCGGCAATTTCACCGCCGTCGATCACGTCAGCTTCTCGGTTGGCAAAGGCTCGATCTTCGGCTTCCTCGGCCCGAACGGCTCCGGGAAATCGACCGTTATCCGCATGCTCTGCGGCATCCTCGAGCCGACGGAAGGAACGGCGCGGATCGGCGGCCGCGATGTGGTGCGCGAAGGCGAGACGATCAAGGAAATGATCGGCTACATGTCGCAGAAGTTCTCGCTCTACGACGAGTTGACCGTAAACGAAAACCTCATCTTCTCCGGCAAGCTTTACGGGATGAGCGGCGCGCGTTTGAAACAACGCCGCGATGAGCTGATCGCGATTACTCATCTCGAGCCGTATCTCGACCGCCGCGCTGCTTTACTCAGCGGCGGCTGGCGCCAGCGGCTCGCGATGGCCTGCGCGTTAATGCACAAACCGAGTGTCCTCTTCCTCGATGAGCCAACCGCGGGCATCGATCCGGTCGCACGGCGCGAGTTGTGGGACCTACTCTTCGAATTCGCCGGCCAAGGCATGACGCTTTTCGTCACGACGCATTACATGGATGAAGCCGAACGCTGCTCGCACGTCGGCTACATCTACATGGCGCGACTCATCGTTTGCGGCGAGCCGGATCAGCTCAAGCAAATGCCCGATGTCAGCCCGCCGGGTACGCGCCGCCTCGACGTCACCTGTGACCACGTCACGACCGCGCTCCAAGCGATGCGGCAAGTGCGCGGCGTGCAAAGCGCGACGGTTTTCGGCCAATCGATGCATCTCCTGATCAGCGACGACATCACCGAAGCGCAGATCGAAGAGAAGCTGCGCGGTGTCGGTATTGCCAAATCAGAGATCCACGAGATCGGCCCGTCACTCGAAGACGTCTTCGTCGCGCTGACGAACAAGCACGCCAGTGACGGCCGGACGAGCAAAGCCGCATGACCTTCCAAGCATGTCATCCTGAGCCGCGCAGACGGCGAAGGACCCCACCCATTCAGTGAAAACGCTCTACGTCTACATGATGACCAACGCAGGCCGGAGCGTCTTGTACATCGGCGTGACAAACAGCCTGGTCCGGCGCGTCTCCCAGCACCGACGCGGCGAGATCGAAGGCTTCACGAAACGTTATCGGCTGAACCGGCTGGTTTACTTCGAGTCTTTTGAAGAACCCCGCGTCGCCATCTCCCGCGAGAAGGAACTCAAAGGCTGGACGCGCGCCAAGAAGAACGCCCTCGTCGCCACCAAAAATCCGAAGTGGACTGACCTTTCCGCCATACTTTTCCAGCCCGCGCGAGGTCCTTCGCCGTCTGCGCGGCTCAGGATGACAGGCTTGGAAAGTGAGGTCGCAAAATGAGCAGCCCCTTCCGCGGGCTCGGCGCCATCCTCTTCAAGGAGTTCATCAGCGTCCTGCGCGACCCGATGACGCTCTTCTTCATGCTCTTCCCGCCGCTGATCGAGATGATCGCCTTCGGCTACGCACTCGATAACGACGTGAAGCACATGGCCATGGTTGTCTTGAACGAAGACCGCACTGTGGAGAGCCGGCAGCTCATCGATCGCTTCGTCAATACAGAGACGTTCCGCGTGGTCGGCCAGGTCGAAAACGCGGAGCAAATGGCGAGCGAGATCCGCGCCGGCCGGGCTTACGTCGGGCTGCAGATCCCGCCGCATTTCACGAGCGATCTGCGGAACGGTTATCCCGCGCAG
Organism: Verrucomicrobiota bacterium; assembly: GCA_030948555.1. Classification (GTDB taxonomy): domain Bacteria; phylum Verrucomicrobiota; class Verrucomicrobiia; order Chthoniobacterales; family UBA10450; genus JACCTI01. The sequence goes on from JALZAD010000185.1 coordinate 14,450, forward strand.
GTCCAGATGCTGATCGACGGCTCGAACTCGACCACCGCCTTGCAAGCGCTCAACACGGGAGTCGCGATCGCCTTGAGCCAGTCCGTGCAACGACTGATGCGCGAAAGCGGCATGGCGCACGTCCCGCTCGAGGTGCGTCCGCAGATGCTCTACAACCCGACCATGCGCAGCCCGAACTTCTTCGTTCCGGGCGTGATCGGCGTCGTCCTGCAAATCGGCACCACCTTCGCGACGGCCATGGCCGTGGTCCGCGAAAAAGAGAAAGGCACGATCGAGCAACTACTCGTTAGTCCATTGAGCAGTTGGGGCCTCATGCTCGGCAAGCTCATCCCGTACTGGTGCCTCGGCATGACCATGGCGATCCTCCTTTTCGCGATCATGCGCTTCGTCTTCGCCGTGCCGATCGCCGGGAGCGTCATTGCGATGCTCGCCGCGACCGTGGTCTACGTCTTCGCGCTCCTCAGCCTCGGCTTGCTCGTCGCGACGAAAGCCGAAAACCAGATGCAGGCGCTGCAAATGTCGATGGCCTTCATCTTGCCCAGCGTCTTCTTCTCCGGCTTCATTTTCCCGCGCGAAACCATGCCCGCGATCTTCTACGCAATCGGCGCGGTGATGCCGACCACCTACTTCATCGCGCTCATGCGAGCGATCATCCTTCGCGGCGCGAACTTCTTCGAATACTGGCAGTCGTTCGCCATCCTCTGCCTCATGTCGGTAGTGCTCTTCTCGGTTTGCTCATTGCGCTTCCGGAAGAAGATCGGGTAACGAAGCGTTGTGCAGATCGTGAAAAACTCGGGACCCGCGTCAGGCGAGTTCCGGCTCCGACCCGTGCGGCTCGTGCTCGGCGCGATCGGTTTGATCGGGCTGGTCGTGACCGCGTTTCATCTGCTCTTCGGCTTCGTCTCGATCCCGACGAATTCGATCGGCGTGAAGATCCGTTTCGGCGCGTTTCATAGCCTGCAAAGTCCAGGGCTCTCTTACGCCGTTCCGTACGTTGACGAGATCGTCATCGTCCCGACCCAGCGTTTGCTGAAGCTCGAGTTCGGCTTCGCGAGCCGCGGCGCGACCAACGTTTACCAGGGTGATCGCGAGGCAGAGGACACCGAGACCATGATCACCGGCGATCTGAACACCGCGCTGGTTCCGTGGGTTGTGCAATACCGCATCCTTGATCCGAAGATGTATCTCTTCGGCGCGCGTGAGCCGGAGCAGACCTTGCGCGATTTATCCGAGAGCGTGATGCGTGAAGTGATCGGCGATCGCACGGTCGATGAAGTCCTGACCATCGGCCGGCATGATATCGAGACATCCGCGCTCGGTCGTCTGGCGGATCTTTCGTCGCAGTACGGGCTCGGTTTGCAGATCGAACAGGTGCAGCTCGCAACCGTGCGCCCGCCGCCGGTGGTGCAGGCAGCATTCAACGAAGTGAACCAGGCCCAGCAGGAAAAACAGACCGCGATCAACCAGGCGTGGGCGATCTACAATGACGCGGTCCCGAACGCGCGCGGCCAGGCGCAGGCGCGCGGGAAACAGGCGGAAGGTTATGCCTCGCGCCGCGTGAATCAGGCAAAGGGCGACACCGAAAAGTTTTCGCTCCTCCTCACCGAATATCACAAGGCCGCACCCGCCACTCGCCAGCGTCTTTACCTCGAGGCGATGGAGCAAATCTTCCCCGCGCTCGAGAAGAAAGTGATCATCGACGACAGCATCAAAGGCGTGCTGCAAACCCTGTCCCTCGGGTCCAACGAGCCGGAGAAAAAGTAGATGGACGAGCCCGCAACTCCCGTTCAGGTGCCGGTCGGTCCGCTCCGTTTTTTGCAGAGCCCGATCATGGTGCTGATCGGCATTCTGTTCGTTTTCACCGGCTTGAAATGGGGCGCGTTGCTCTACGTCGTGAAGCAGTACGAGACCGTGCTCGTCACGCGTTTCGGCCGCGCCGTTCGCACCGAAACGACCCCGGGGTTGAAGATGAAGCTGCCGTTCTTCGACGTGCTCCATCGTTTCGACAATCGCATCCTCGCCTGGGACGGCGCACCGACGGAGATGCCGACGAAGGACAAGCTCTACATCATCGTCGATTCCTTCGCGCGCTGGCGCATCAGCGACCCGCTGCTGTTCTACAATCGCTTGAGCGACGAACGCAGCGCTCTCTCGCGGCTCGACGATATCCTCGGCAGCGAGACGCGCACAGCGGTCGCGAACAACGACCTCGTCGAGATCATCCGCGTGACTAAGGGCCGCCAGCCATTGCGCGATCCGGAGTTGGAAAAGAGCGGCACGATTCTGCCGAGCACGATTCCGGACATCTCGCTCGGTCGCGGCGAGATTGAAAAGCAAATCGCCGAGCGCACACGGCAGAAGATCGGCGACTACGGAATCGAGCTGCTCGATGAGCGCTTCAAGCGCAGCAAATACAATCCCGCCGTGGCGCAGAAAATCGTCGAGCGGATGTCGAGCGAACGTCATCAGATCGCGGCGCGCTTCCGTTCCGAAGGCCGCGGTGAAGCAGCGAATATTGCGGGTCAAAAGGAGAGCGAAGTGGCGTCGATTATCTCGAGCGCGAATCGCGACGCCTTGAAGATCGAAGGCGAGGCGGACGCCGAAGCCGCGCGCATTTACGCCGCCGTCTACGGAACGCCGGAAGCGCAGGATCTCTACTTGTTCCAGCGCAGCCTCGAAGTCGCGAAAGCCTCCTTCGAGAAAGGCACCACCGCGGTCATCTCGACGAGCAGCGACCTCGGTCGCGTGCTGAAGTCGATCGCTCCCGCCGCGGCGCCAACCCCTTAAACGCAGCACAAACAAAGCCTGTCATCCTGAGCCGCGCAGACGGCGAAGGACCTCGCACAGGGTGGTGGATCACACTCTCACGAACGCGCGTGATCAGCAGCGCGTAGGAGAGATCCTTCGGCGCGCTGCGCCAGCCTCAGGATGACCGGCTCCCGCCAGTCGTTTATGTTTCGCCGATCATCGCCGATCACCAAGCCTTCAATGGTGTGGCCTTGCGTGTCTTGAATTGGATCGCAATATCACCGCGCCGACTCCATAGAGCACGCACTAGCAAGCATGTCATCCTGAGCCGCGCAGACGGCGAAGGACCTCGCACAGGGTGGTGGATCACACACCCGCAAGCAGTGTGATCAGCAGCGCGTAGGAGAGATCCTTCGGCGCGCTGCGCCAGCCTCAGGATGACACGCTGCTCTTACGACTCGTCAGGCCTCACCCATCATCAGACCTTCGATGGTGTGGCCTTGCACGATGGGCTCCAGCTCGTCGACCAGCCGGCAGGTGAGATGACTGCGCACATCCTCCGAGAGCGTCTCGTAGAACCGGCGCGTGATCTGGAAATCGTGCCGCTCCGCATTACGCGCATCAGGCGCGTCGACGCCCAGCACGAGCACCGGTCGCGACTTGTCCGACCGGTTGGGCGTCCCGCGATGAATGGTCAACGCCGAGCGCGCGGAGACATCGCCCATCTTCGGCATCTTCTGTTGGGCGCGCTCTTCGTAGCGCGGGTAGAACTCGCGCGGCGGAAACATCTCGTGTTCGAAACCAGTCGGCAGATCCCATTGCGTGCCGGGCGCAATCTCAAACGGCCCCATCTCTTCCGTCACGTCGATGCAGGTCAAATTGAAGGCTAACGAGTTCAAACGCCGTCCGCTGATCGTCTCGTTAGGCGCAGGAAAATCGCGGTGCCACGGCTGCGCCATCGAGCCAGGATTCGGCACATCGAAACCGATCTCGACGATCTTGTAGTCCGTTCCGAGGACCGCTTCCGACACCGCCACGATCCAAGGGTTCGTCGCGAGGTGGACGAAGCCGCTGATGTCTTCCGGGTGAATCTCGACGTAGTGCCGTTTTGGTCCGCGACCGACGGCGCCGCCGGGTCTCTTCAAGGCAGCCGCATAGAGCTCGATCACTTCATCATGCAGCTCCTGGATCCACTCGCGTTCGAAGACACCTTTGCGCCCGATGATTCCTGGGCCGTACAGCCCACCCAAGATTTCGGCCACGTCGAATTCCTGCGCTTCCATCGCCATGCTCATATGATTTTCGTCCTCCGATTACCGCACGTCGAAAAGCAAACGTCGCGCCGCGAATTTGTTAACAAGAGAAGATGTCGCCAGTCCCGAGCGGTGTCGACTTTGCTCGCGCGGCCGTCCCACTCCTCAGCTTCGAGGTGGGACCCAACGATCTGCGCGATCGGCATTGCCGTAGAAGCGCAGCACGAACGCATCGACCCGGCGGTTGCGCTGGGCGATCGCGGATTGTGCCGTCCAGATCTCGAGCTCGCCGCTTTCGAACGGAACGAACGTGCGTGTGGCGGAGCCCGCGTTGATCGGATTTCGGCTCGGGAAAAGAATCAGCCGATCCGCGAGATTTCCAAAAGCAATCACAGCGATGTATATCGCGACAACGACCAGGAAGGCGCGCCCGCGGAGGTTTCGCTTCATCAAATCCGAGAGTAAACAACGTGTCATCCCGAGCCAGCGCAGACGGCGAGGGATCTCACACAGGGTGCTT
>JALZAD010000189.1 GCA_030948555.1 Verrucomicrobiota bacterium
GGCCTAACGAGATCATGTTCGCAAAGATACGATACGCGCCGGGTACACCAGCTGGCAATTGGCGGAAGAACGACAATCCGGTGTAGATGAACCAGCCTTTCTCCGCGCGCGCGACGAGCAGGCCGCCATCGAGCGGTTTTTCGCCGGGATCATTCGAGGACAGGATCGGCTTCCAGGCCTGGTCCCATTCGTTCGCAAAATAAAGGCCGCGTTCCTGCACCCAGCCTTTGAAATCATCCGCGGTGATTTTGTTCGGAAAATTCAGCACCGGATGGTCCGGCGCGAGGATGCGCATCTCTGCGTTCTCGTCCGTCACGCGGTCGCGCGAGATCTTGAGCGGAAACGGCAGATGCTCCGGCTTCGCACCGGGCGTGGTGTTGTATTGGTAGATCACGACGCCGCCGTTCTTCGCGTAGGTCATCAGCTCCGGCATCCACGCAGCCATGCGCGCGGGGTTTACATTCCCCGCACGCACCCCGAGCACGATCGCGTCGAACTGCCGCAGGTTTTCCGCTTTCACATCGACGTTCTCGATCACCTTCACCTCGGAGCCGATCTCGCGCAGGCTCTCCGGGATCGCATCGCCCGCACCGGGCAAATAACCGACGTGCGATGCCTTGTTTTCGATCTGCGCGCGGACGACCTGCGCTTGCGCGGGCGAGATCAAGGTCTGCGGCTCAATGTGCGGATACTCGATGCGCTCACGATTGAAGGCGGGCGTCCGCGCGCCGTTCTCCGCGATCGTGACGGCGCGCAGAGTTGCTTCGCCAGCGTTGTTCGGCGGCGTGAGTTTGAAGACGCACGTTGCTTCGCTTTCGGCGCCGAAGAGTTCCACCGGCACGGAGGCAGGCTCGACCTTCCAGCCGCTCGGTGCCTCGAGCGCAACCGCGCCTTTCAGATGATCGGCTGACGCGATCACGCGCACGTTCAGCATCTTCGCTTCGTTGCTTCCGAAGACGAAGACCGGCCGCGGCAACTGCACGAACACCGGCGGTGCAATGACGAGCGGGCGCGTCGTCTCGCCTTCCACGCGATCGACTTTGCGGAAGCGCGGCTCGAGCTGGTAATGGATCTCCTCGCCGGCAATCTCGAGCGCGACATCGACGGAGAAAGGCGGCGGGTTTTCCGGAAGGCCGATGGAGGTCTGATCAGCAACGGTGAAAGTTCCTTCCGTGCCTCGGGTACGCAGCCAGTACGGCTGCGACAACGGAAGATCACCCGGCAGTCGCGCGGTCAGCTTCTTTGCGAACAATTCGTTAGGCGCAAGCGCGACATTGATTGTCTCGGTTGCGCCGAGCAGCTGTGCGCTCTTCAGCTTCACCGGCACAGACGCGCGGTTGATTGCTTCGACCTGAAGCTGCAAAGATTCGCCAGGTTGCACCTCCGCCTTATCGCTGATCGCATCAAGATGAAGGCCGAGGCATGCAGCGATGATCTGATCGACCTGACCGCTCTTCTCTTCTGCCCACTCGTTCTCGCCTAACGAGTGCAACGTCTTGCGCAGCTCGAGCAGCGCCGGAACCGACGCGGACGGCTTCGTCGCATCGTAGGCGGCGAGAATCACACGGACTTTATCGGCGACTCCACTGCCGTTCGGCACACGCGACCACGTCGTGTCGACATCGCTGAAGAGGTTGTTCCCGTTCGCCGCTTTGCCGTCGAGCAGCTTGAAATACTCTTTCCGCGCGCCGCGCTCGATGCTCACGCCGAAACCCTGGCTTTTGTGCATCGTGCGGCTGGCCGATGAGATCTCGGGAAATGATTTACCGAGCAGCGGCTGATATCCGCCGGCTTGAATCTCGATCAGCCCGCTTGGATCGAACGGAACGTTGCGCGCGCGAAAGAAAAACTCGGAGGTGTTCCAGAGAATCCGCGTCGCCTGCCATGGCTCAACGTACTTTAGTTGCTCTGGAAAACGCTTCGAGTCCGCTGCCGCGCGGAACGCCTCCACCGCCAGCTGAGCCGATGCGGTGTGATGGCCGTGCGTCTCGTTATCGTCGGGTGAGAAGCGCGTCACGATCACATCGGGGCGGAACTTCCGAATCGCCCAGACGGTGTCGGCAAGAATCTTGTCCCGATCCCAGATGCGCAGCGTTTCATCCACGCGTTTCGAGAACCCGAAGTCGTTCGCGCGCGTGAAGAACTGCTGGCCATGATCGATCCGTCGCGCCGCGAGCAACTCCTGCGTTCGGATGACGCCGAGCTGATCACGCAATTCCGGCCCGATGAGATTCTGCCCGCCATCCCCGCGCGTCATCGAAAGATACGCCGCGTCGTAAAGCGGACCGTTCGCCCAATACGAGATGAGCCCGGTGTTCTCGTCGTCCGGATGCGCGGCGACGTAGAGGGCGCGGCCGAGGACGTTGAGCTTCTCGAGCGCGAGCCGGATCTCAGACGAGTTCATCGCGTCAGGCGCAGGCACCGCGCGAGCGGCGGCGTTGACGAGCAGGACGGCGGTGAGGCAGCAAAGGACGCGGCGCATGGAGAGCTCAGTGCAGGCT
>JALZAD010000198.1 GCA_030948555.1 Verrucomicrobiota bacterium
AAGCAAGCAAAGAAGCAGAGCAGCAGGGAGGTAACGATTGGAGTGGACCTGGGTGATCGGCGGCACCGGTTTTGTGTGCTGGATGGCGCGGGTGAGGTGTTGGAGGAAGGGAGTGTCGGTAACGACCGGGTGGCGCTCGGTGGCTTAAGTAAGCGCTATCCGGGAGCGTTGCTTATCCTGGAAGCGGGGTGTCATAGCCCATGGGTAAGTCGTTACCTGGCGGAGCGCGGGTGCCGGGTGCTGGTGGCCAATCCGCGCAAGCTGCGGGCGATTTACCAAAACGAACGCAAGTGCGACCGGCGCGATGCCGAGATGCTGGCCCGGATCGGGCGGCTCGACCCGGCGCTGCTCGCGCCGGTGCGGCACGGCTCGGAGGAAGCGCAGGCCGATCTGTTGCGGATCAAATTGCGCGACAGCCTGGTGCGAGCGCGAGTGGCGTTAATCAACTCAGTCCGCTTCAGCCTCAAGAGCCTGGGCTACAGCGCGCCGCGGCCCTCGAGCGCGCGGTTCCACAAGGTGGTGGAGGAAGGACTGCCCGAAACGCTGCGCGCGATGATCGCGCCCACCGTGCAGGCGCTGGCCGAGCTGAGCGCGCGCATCCAGGTGCTCGAGCGCGAGATCGTCCAGCTCGCGCAAAGGAAGTATCCGCAGAGCGCGCAGCTCCAGCAGATCCCCGGAGTGGGTCCGATCACGGCGCTCTACTTTGTGCTCAAGATCGAAGACCCGGCGCGGTTCGAAAACGTGCGCGACGTGGGCGCCTACGCCGGCTTGTGTCCGAGGCGCGACCAGAGCGGGGCGAGCGACCCGCACCTGCGCATCACCAAGTGTGGCGACGCCTACCTGCGGCGGCTTTTGGTCAGCGCCGCGCAGTATATCCTCGGGCCCTTCGGACCGGCCAGCGCCCTGCGCCAGTATGGGTTGACGCTCGCGGCCGACGGGACGGCGCGGGCGAAGAAGCGGGCCACCGTGGCCGTAGCGCGCAAGCTCGCCGTCCTGCTCCTAAGTCTCTGGTCCGAGAAGGGGTCAGCTCCATAATCTCGTCAGAAAGGCTGGGCGCGGTAGGAGTGTGGGCGGCACAATCACCCGATGCGTCGGGGCAAGAGCGAATATGATGGCAGCTCGCCGGAGTGCTCGCGGGCTAAGGATGTTCTCAAGCTGACGAGATTATAGAGCTGACCTCTTCTGCTCCACCTTCTGCTCCAGAGTGGACGATCAACTCCGGCGGAACGACCTTTCAATTCAGTATCAGTTCTATTGCATCGGCGGCTATGGTGCTCACGCCGCAACCGCTCGTCAGTGTATCGGGGCTCGGTATTGCGACGATCAGTGGCGCACTCAATCGCCAGCCCACGTACGTTAATTGGATCGTGCAAGGCGTCGGCGACCAGGTGACGTTCCAAATAACTGAGGCGTGCGCCTTCTTCTGCGGGCCGCGGCAGATCGTTCCAGAGGCCGGTCCTTCAGCCGTCCTTCTTGCGCTCGCGCTGACTGGACTGGCAGTCCTCCGGCGCGTGACTCTGCCAAACGCCTAATTAAGCGATGCGGCGAGCCGCTCCGCGTTCTCGCTCTCCGATAACTTCCACACTTAGCTCGTTGCCATGCGCGCTCTCGCCAGCGGTCGCTGATCTTGTGGCTCGTTAGGCCGTTTGATCGAAGCCGCCGCGCACGAAAGCTCGCGGCTAATCTTTATTCGATCTGTCGTAGAACAGGATGTTCACGAGCAGGATCACGCCAGCGCCGGCCGCGGCGAGGAAGAGGATAATCGCGAGCCCCGGATAACCGAAGATCCGGAAGGTTGTGTCGACGCGCATGAGCAACGCGGCGCCGACGATCATCGATGCGATGATTAGCCCGACCGTGATGCGGTTCGCGACTTTCTGGAAACCGATGATCAGCGTCTTCTCGTCGATCGCGTCGATAGAGACTTTGAGTTCGTTGTTCGCAACTGCGTCGAGGATCTTGTTGATGCGCGACGGCAGCCGTTGCAGCAGATCCTTTAACTCGAGAATGCCGCCGAAAAGATTGCCCGGCGAGAGACTCTTATAGAGACGCTGCTGCAGAATCTGCGCGGCGTTCCGTCGGATCGAAGCATTGGGATCGAAGTTCGGTGCGATCGCGCGACCGACTTGATCGAGGTTGAGCAGCGTCTTGCCCAGCATCGTTAACTCGGACGGCACGCGGATGCGGGTTTCGGCCGCGGCCTGCGTTACTTCGAGGACGAGTCGGCCGACCTGCATGTTCTCCACCGTGGCGCCTTGTTGCTGCGCGACGATCGCGGCGAGACGGCGGCGAAATTCCGTCTCGTCGAAATCGTCGCGCTTATCGCCGAGCTTGATCGCGGTCTCGGCCGCGTCGTCCGCGCGACCTTCGGCGATCGCGAGGAGCAATTGCAGAAGCTGCTCCTGAAAGTTCGGCATGATGCGGCCGACCATCCCGAGATCGATCAACGCCACACGGTAGTCGTCGGTGAGGAAGACATTTCCCGGATGCGGATCGGCGTGGAAAAAGCCGTTCACCAGGATCTGCTCGAGATAGGCGCGGAAGACTTCCTCAGCGAGCGCGTCGCCGTCGAATTCCATCCGTGCGAGCGGACTCAGGTCGGTAATTTTCCGCCCGTGCACGTACTCCATCGTGAGGACGCGCGAGGTGCTGTAATCCATGACCGGCTCGGGCACGACGATTTGCTCGAACCCGGCGAGCTGCTCGCGCAAGGTCGAGAGGTTGTTCGCTTCCTGTCGGTAGTCGAGCTCGCGCAAGAGGCTGCGGCGAAACTCTTCGAGCATCTTCGTGAGCTCGTATTTCTTACCAAACTCGGTGTGCCCATCGACGAACTCCGCGATCTCGTCGAGTGCATCGAGGTCTTCGATCATGCGCTCGCGGATCGCGGGGCGCTGCACTTTGACTGCGACTTGCCGGCCGTTTCGCAAACGCGCCTTGTGCACCTGACCTAACGACGCCGCGGCCATCGGCGTCGAATCGAATTCGCTGAACGCTTTCGACAGGCGCACGCCGAGTTCGTTCGCGACGATCTTCTCGACTTCGTCAAACGCGAACGGCTCAACCTTGTCCTGCAACCGCGTCAGCGCAGTGATGTAGGCCTGCGGCATCATCTCGACGCGCGTCGAGAGGAGCTGGCCGAGCTTTACAAAGGTCGGCCCGAGTTTCTCGAGATCATCAGCCAGCTCGTCCGCCCTCGCCTTCTCTTTCGGCGTGACGCGCTGCTCCGCTTCGAGCGTCTCTTCCAGGCCGCTCTGCTTCACCAGATCGGAACGCCCGTACTTCACGAGCAACCAGGCGATCTGGCGGTAGCGATTGAGATGCTGCGGTTTCAGAGAAATAGCCATGTAGAGACGAAAATGCCGGCGGCGCGCCATGCACTGCCGGCATTTTGTTAAACGAAGTTCAACCGCCGCCCGGCCCTGCGGTCATCCCGAGCGAAGTCGAGGCAC
>JALZAD010000247.1 GCA_030948555.1 Verrucomicrobiota bacterium
TTCCGAACGGCATGTTCATCTTCAAGAACCTGCGCTTCACGGGCTTTTGGGTCACGAAGTGGTACGACAACGCGACACCCGAGGAGCGTCGCGAGACGTTCGCGCCGATCTTTGAGATGGCGCAACGCGGACTGCTCCGGACGAAGGTCGAAGCGGTTTACTCGTTAGGCGAAGCGAAGCAGGCAATCGATCACGCCATGCAGAACAAGCGCGGCGGGAAGATCGTCTTCGACCTGGCGAGCTAACTGCCGGCCTGCTCTTGCGGCTGCGGCGCGGCTTCGCGTTTCGGCTGCCGTTTCAGGAGCGTGATCTGCTTGATCCGCGCGGAGTCGTTCGGGCTCCAGGTCGCCACGTCCGGATCGTCCTTGAAGGCATTGTGCACGATGCGCCGTTCGTAGGAATTCATCGGCTCAAGCTGCAGCGAACGTCCGCTGATTCGGACTCGCTCCGCGAGTTCTTTGACCCGCGCGACGATCTTGTCTTCGCGCATCGAGCGGTAGTGCTCGCAATCGACGATCACCTTGTCCGCTTCACGATCGTTCGTCTGAATGAGGCGATTCAAAAGGAACTGGATGGCTTCGAGCGTTTCGCCGTCGCGGCCGACAATGCGATTCGATTCCTCGGTATAGATCTGGAGCGTGAGATTGCCGGCTTCGCCGCGCTGCTCGTCGATCTCGGTGACAAATCCGAGGTAACCCAAAATCGTATCGAGTAGTTCCTTCGGCGTCATGATCGTGCTCCCTTTTTCGAACGCTTTGTGACCGGCGCGGGCTTCTCCAGAACCGGCACGGGCTGTCGTTGATTCTGCCAAAGCTGCAGGATCGTGAACAGGTTCTGCGTCGTGTAGTACAATGCCAAAGCGGCTGCGAAGTTGTAGCAGAAAATCAGAAAGATGATGGGCATGAACATCATCACCCGCTGCTGGGTGGTATCGCCGGTCTTCGGCGTCATGCGCATGAGCCAGACGTTCGTCGCGCCCATCAGGAGCGGCAGGATATTGATGGGCCAGCCGATTCCCGGGAGATGCGCGATCGTGTCGGGCTGCGACAAATCATGCACCCAGAGGAAGCCGGCATTCCGCAGCTCGGCGGCCTGCCCGAGCATGCTGAAAAGGCCGAAGAAGATGGGGATCTGGATCATCATCGGCAGACAGCCGCCGACGGGATTCACGCCGTGCTCCTTGTAGAGCTTCATGACCTCGGTGTTCATCCGGGTGGGGTCGTCTTTGTATTTTTCCTTCAGCGCCTGCATGCGCGGCGCGAGCGCGGACATTTTGCGCATGGAGCGATTGGCGGCGTTTTGCAGCGGCCAGAGAACGCCTTTCACGCAGGCGGTCAGGAGGATGATGGCAACGCCGTAGCTCTTCACCCAGCCGTGGATCAGGTTGAGGAAGTTGAGCAGCGCCTGGCTGACCAATTTGAAGAAGCCGAAATTCATGATCTCGGCTTCGTCGTGTCCGAGTTTCGCCAGCTCGTGGTAGAGCTTGGGACCGGAATACATCTGCACGGTGAGCGAACTCGTTTGGCCCGGCTGCAACGTGAACCCCGGCATTCCCATGGCGCTTTCCATTCCCCAAAGTGACGCCGCGTTCTCCTGTGGAATTTCGAAACGCTGCGCCCACATTCGGTTCGCTTTCGCGTTGAGCGGCGTCAGGATCGTGGTGAAAAACTGGTTACTCACCGCGCCCCATTCAGCGCCGTTCACGCCTTCGTCGTAGAACTTCTGTGCAGCGCGCTTCTGCACGCCGATGAGCGGGTAATTCGAAGCCGCAAACCAGCTGACGTCGATCGCCTTCGGCTTGCCATCAATGCACCAGACAGCGCGGGTGTAAGCCGCGATGTCGCGCGGATGAAGCGGCGCCGTCGCGCCGAGCGCAAAGTAATAGCCGGGGTTCGTATACGGCTGGGTTCCGTCGTTGCGGAATTCCACCTGCATCTCCGCGAGGTAGTTGTCTTTCCTGTCCTGCGACTGCGGGAGGGCAAAGCGCTTCCGGATGGCAAGACCTTGCGGCTCCGCGCGCTCGAGTTGAACGCTGCCGTCCGGCTGGCGCGCCATCGTGAACTCCGCCAGCGCGGGAGCGGTGGGATGTTCGATGATTGCGCCGATCGGCAGGTGCTCGCGCGAATTCAGCACGACGTGCCCCTCCGGCGTATCTGCCGTGTGCTTGAGAAGGTGAGCTTCGCTTACGCCGCCGCCACGATTCGTTAGGCGCAACTCGATATCGCCATTCGCGATGACTTCCGTCTTCTCGGCGAAGGATTCGGCGGCTGGTGTCGCGGCACTTTCAGCTGGCGGAACGGCCGCTGGAGTTGGCGCAGGGGCAAGCGGCGCAGCTTCAGTCGCGCTGGGCGACGGCGAAAGCGCAACAGTCGGCGGCGTGACGACCTGCGGCGCATGCCTGCTCATGTAGACCTGCCAGCCGACGAGCCCGAGAACGCAAATCGTGACGGCAATCCATGCTTGGCGATCCATAGGAGCTAGCCGCGGGGCTATTCACAAACGAGGTGCGGCGTTTCGCGCGGCGAGTGGGAAGAACAGACCGGCGGGACGGGATCGTGGCCTTTACCGCCCCATGGCTGGCAGCGCCCGATGCGACACAATCCCAGCCAGCCTCCGCGGAGGACGCCATGCGTCTCGACTGCTTCGAGAAAGTAGTGCGAACAGGTCGGTTCGAAGCGGCAACCGGACCCTGGACCAGCCAAAAACGAGAGCGCTGGCGAGATCGTGCATTGATACGCGCGAATCAAAATGCGGACGACCAGAAGCATCAGGGTGCTAGGATAGAAGCGCGCCTAGCGAGGCGCAACCACTCATCCTCCAGCGCACTGGAGCTCGCGCGCGCGGCGGACGGACGAGCGACAAAGACCAGCCAAAGGCCGGCGCGAAGACGGTGTTGATGCTTGCGCAAAGTCTCGCGCAGGCGACGCCGCGTCCGATTCCGCAGCACCGCTCCGCCGATGCGCTTGGAGGTAACAAAGCCGGCCCGGAACGGCAGCGCGTCTCCGGTTTCGAGGATGCCGAGAACTAGCAGCGAACCGCGGTGTGCTCTCCCTTCGGTGCGGACGCGCGCGAACTCGGCCGAACGCTCCAGGCGCCGATCGCGGCCAAACTGAAATTTCCCAGGAACACTCACTCCGGCCATCCTGCCGTGAGACCGTCAGTACAGCAAAAGTCTTCCCGCAGCCGCGCTGCGGGAAGACCTCGCGTGAACTTGGGGTTATTTAGCGACCGCCGGGCGTCGCGCTCGCAGTCGTCGTGCTGGTGGACGACTCGGTAGATGTGCTGGTGCTCGGCGACATCGCCATCGCAGGCGTCATCGTAGCCATAGGAGTTCCCGCGGTAGTCGTGGTGCTGCTGCTACTGGAGTGGGCTCCACCGCCGGCTGGCGAAGGATTCACGACTGTCGTGTTGTTTTCCGTCTTGCTGCCCGCCGGCGAGCCAGCTGGAGTAACGGTTTCGCTTTTCTGTTCGCACGACGCCAGAAGCGCCGCGCCCGCCATGATGCAAATGTATTTCTTCATAGGATTTATAGGGTAGCCGTTGAGGCCAATGCTGAATCGAACGAAGCAGTCGCTCCGGTCTTGCCGCTGAAAAACTTCCGTTTCCGTCCGCCGTCGCCTAACGAGTGCTGGGCGCATCGGGCGTTGTTCAAAGAGCCGGCTCATAAGGCATGCCGTGGGCTTCGGCGACCGCTTGCAAAGTAAGCCGGCCGTCCCGCGTGTTGATGCCGCCGACGAGCGCCGGTTGCTTCTTGCACGCGCCTTCGAGTCCGAGATCCGCGAGCAGCTCCGCGTAGCGCGCGGTCGCGTTGCTCAAGGCCTGCGTCGAGGTGCGGGCGTAAGCGCCGGGCATATTCGCTACGCAGTAATGGATAACGCCTTCCTCGACGTAAACCGGATCTTCGTGGGTCGTGGCGCGTGATGTTTCTGCGCAGCCACCCTGGTCGATCGCAATGTCGACAAAGACGCTGCCGGGCCGCATGACCCGGAGCATTTCGCGCGTGACCAGCTTGGGCGCTTTCGCGCCAGGAACGAGCACGGCACCGATGAGCAGATCGGTCTTCGGGAGCAGTTCCATGAGGTTGCCCTGGTTCGAGTAGAGCGTCTTCACTGGCTCCATGGTGAGGTCGAGGAAGCGCATCCGTTCGACATCTACTTCGAGAATCGTGACGTCGGCGTTGAGGCCGAGCGCCATGCGCGCGGCATTCACGCCGGAAGTTCCGCCGCCGATCACGACCACGTTCGCAGGCAAAACACCCGGGACGCCCCCGAGCAAACTGCCGTTTCCGCCATTGTGCTTCGCGAGGTAATACGCGCCCATGATGACCGACATCCGTCCGGCGACTTCGCTCATCGGTTCCAGCAACGGCAGCTTGTTGCCGACCTGAATGGTTTCGTAGGCAACACCGGTCACGCCGGATTTCAGCAGCGCATCGGTCAGCGGCTTGCTCGCCGCGAGATGCAGATAAGTAAACAAAATCTGGCCGCGCCGGAGCAGTCCATATTCGGGCGGGAGCGGCTCCTTCACTTTCACAATCATCTCAGCCTGCGCGAAGACATCTTCGGCGCGGTCGATCATCGTTGCGCCAGCCGCGACGTAGTCTTCATCGGAGTATCCCGACCCGACGCCGGCGCTTTTCTGGGCAAGAACGGTGTGACCTTTGCGCGTCAAGGTCAGTGCCGTCGAGGGAATCAGCCCGACGCGGTGCTCTTGCGATTTAATCTCCTTGGGGACGCCGATGATCATGGGCATTCCCTTCGCAGAAGATTTCGCGCGACGCTAGTTCAAAGAGGGATCGTCGGGCGCAGCGGAGAGCAGTTTGTACCACGGGCCGAGTCCGCGCATGATTTCGAACCACAGCTTCGGCAGGCGTTCCGGAGTGAGCGCGGCCCGGCTTGGTTTCTGCAAGATCCAGGCGCGCTGTTTCATCTCCGCTTCGAGCTGCCCCGCGCTCCAGCCCGCGTAGCCAACGAAGGCGCGGATCGATGAGGGATCGGCGTCCACCTTGTCATGCGCCTCGTCCATTTTGATGCTGTGATTAAGCCGCAACCCATTCGCGTCTTCCCATTCGAAGGCGGCAAACATCAGCTGATTCTTGCCGACCGGTCCGCCGAGAAAGACCGGCACATCGGCGAGGCCTTCCGGCGGATCTTCCGCCACCAAATCGCAAACATGCTTGTCGAGCGGGCGGTTCAGAATCACGCCCATCGCGCCGTCTTTTGCGTCGTGCGCGGAGATGAAAAGCACGGCCCGGCGGAAGTTCGGGTCCGTCATGCTCGGATGAGCGATGAGCAACGATCCCGTCAGGTTTGCCGGCGCCTGTCCCCTTCGGTTGCGCATCTAAAAACTAGAATACACACCCCGTTTTTGCGCAAGAGGAAGTGCGCACAGTCCCTATTGCGCGAGCGTCACGTTTCCCTGCGAAACGGTGAACTGGCGCGCATCGCTCGCCTCCTCGATCCATGACTTGGTCGTTGCAGTAACGAGCTTCTGCGCGTCGGCGGGAAGCGAGCGAAGCAGGCGATTGCGTCGCTCCGGATCAAGTTCGCCGAAGATGTCGTCGACGAGCAACAACGGCGGCGCGGCATCCCGACTCAAGACACGCGCCTGCGCGGTCTTCAGCGCGAGCACCGCGGTTCGTTGCTGCCCTTCCGAGGCAAACTGTGCGGCGGCCTTCTCATTGATCAAGAGCGTGAGATCATCGCGATGCGGACCTACAACTGTCTGCCGAAGCCGCGCCTCCTGCGCAGCGGATTGCGCAAGATGCGCAGCAAAATCCGGCTCGTTTCCGGGCGTGAACTCGACCGTGAGCTGTTCCTTCACTCCGCTGATCGCGTCATGCGCGGCCGCTGCGAAAGGCGCGAGTTGCCTAACGACTTCTGCGCGCATCGCCGACAACTTCGCGCCATGCTCAAGCAACGGCGGCACGTAGGCGGCGATTTCGCGCGGACGCGGCTGCGGCGATTTCAGCAGCGCGTTTCGTGCGCGAAGTGCGCGTTCATAAGCACGCAAAGTGGGTCGATAAAGCGGATCGACCTGCGCGCCGAGAAAATCTAGAAAACGTCGCCGCGCGTCCGAGGCGCCACGGACCAGTTCGATGTCCGTATTCGCGAACGAAACAACCCGCGCGAGGCGCAGGTATTCACTTGTCGTGCTCTGCTCGACGGCGTCGAAGATCAGCTTCCTTCGCAAAGTGCTGTAGCGGAACTCCAGCTCGTGCTGTGCGTAGCGACCGCCGATGGTGAAGCGCTGTTGCCCGATCCGGATCAGCGGCGCGAGCGTCGAACTGCGCTGAGATTGCAGCCGGAGTAGCACACATGCTGCTTCCAGGATGGATGTCTTCCCTTCCCCGTTCCGCCCAATGAAAAAATTCGTCGGCCCAAGCTCCACCCGAAGCGCCTCGAAACATCGGAAGGTGCGAAGCTTCAAGTCGGTCAACATTCGCCAACAGATAGCACGACGGCGAAGCAATCGATCGGAATGCGAAATAATTGCTTCAATTTTGGGCCACGATGTCGAAATTTTGGTTGCGGTCGGCAGGCTTCTCGCGTAACCCTTCCGCAGCTTTAAAAGATTGTTCTGGGGGGAACAGCCGCCCTTCATGTCCATCGGACGTGGGGGGCGGTACTTTTTTGCCCTGAAAGCATCAACGACATCGCGCATGAACGCTGAGCCCACGCGCCGCGAGCCTCACGTCCAACCGCAGCGGCGCTTCTCGTGGCCGCTCGCTTTCACGATCATTTTTCTGATCGCGGCCGCCCTAGCGGCGCTCGTCTTTTGGCGGCTCGAGACCTGGCCGATGCGCACCGTCCAGCAATCAAGCGTCGAGCTCGAGCGACTCGGCCGGAAAGCGCGTGATGCGTTCTTCGCCCTCGCGCAGATGCAGCCGCGCGTCACGATCAACGACCGTGTTTACCTCGAGCAAACCGTCGGCGTGGCGGAACTCGCGCTTGTCTCGCAGCGGAGCGAAGTGGAGCATGAATTCGAGCACACGTGGGCCGGCAGCACCAAGCGGGTGAAGCTGCACGGGACCTTCAATGTCAAAGCGGGCTTCGATCTTCGGCAGAATGTTTCCGTCGACGTCCGCGAGAACGAGATCGTCGTTTCCGTTCCCCACGCGAGCATTCTTGGAATCGAGCAACAGCAGGTCGACGTGCTCGAGTTTGAGAATGGTTATTGGAACCGCATCTCCGCCGCCGATGTGCAGAACGAGTTCGCCGCGCTCCAGCGACTCGCGCGCGAGAAAGCGGAAAACGGGACGTTGAAAACGGATGCGGAACGCGCGCTGCAACAGCAGCTCGATGCGCGACTCGGCGGAGCCAGGCCAATCCATCTTCGATTAGGTCCGGCCGCGCCTAACGAGTGATCCGCAGCACGGCGGTAGTGGTCTCGTTAGGCAGCAAGCCACCGGCCGAGCCGCTGCTTCAACTCCGGCGTCGCCTGCACGCAGCAATCCGTGCCGGCATCGACCCGCAGCACTTCGCCGTTTCTGCGCTCAAAGAGCAACTGCACGGACGTCGCACCCGGCGACATCGATAGAATCTGCCGCACGCTCTGCAGCTCCGCCGGCGTCGTGCTCTCCGGAAAACGCAACACGAACGGCCCGCCGTTGCCGTTCACGGGCGCAGCGTTCACCGACTCCGCCGCGGGCGTGAGCCCTTTCAGCTTCTGCGCAGTGGCGCGGATCGCTTCGTCGCGCTTATCGACAGTTCCTTGCACGGCCACGACTTTCCCCGGCACGAGGAGTTCCGAGACCTTCGCGTAGACATCATTCCAAACCACAATCTCAAGGACACCGGTCAGGTCTTCCACCCACACGACGGCGAACGGCTTCGCATCGCGCTTCGTAAATTTCTTCTCGACCTGCGCCAACGCACCTGCGACGCGGAAGGTCTCTTTGTCCGCCGACTCGGCTAACGAGCTGATCGGCTGAAATTTTCCTGCCGCGATCACTGAGGCGTAGGCGTCGAGCGGATGCCCGGTGACATAGAATCCGAGCAGCTCCTTTTCCGCCGCGAGCGTCTCGTGCTTGGTCCAGGGGGTTACGGCGCGCGATCCGGTTTTTGCGACGGGCGCCGGGATGTCGTCGAAGAGAGAAACCTGACCGCTCGCGCGATCCCGATGCGATGCGGACGCGGCGGCGAGCGACTCCTCGATGCAGGCGAACAGATCGGCGCGATCACGGCCGATGAAGTCGAACGCGCCGCATTTCACGAGGCTCTCGAGCATCTTGCGATTCGCGACTTTTGAATCAAGACGACGGCAGAAATCCTCGAGCGAATCGAAGTCGCCGCCCCGCTCGCGCTCGGCGATGGCCGCTTCCATTGCGCCTTCGCCAACGTTCTTGATCGCGGCAAGGCCGTAGCGAATTGCGCTCTGGTTTTCCGGAGTAAACTTAAGCGCGCTGCGATTCACGTCGGGCGGCAGAATAGGAATGCTCATCCGCTTACATTCGCCGACGAAGACCGCGATCTTCTCGGTGTTGTTAACTTCGTTGCTCAGCAACCCGGACATGAACTCGACCGGGTAATTCGCCTTCAGATACGCCGTCTGATAGCTGATCAATCCGTAGGCGGCGCTGTGACTTTTGTTGAATCCGTAGCCCGCGAATTTCTCGAGCAAATCGAAAATCGCGTTCGCTTTCTTCTCCGCGATTCCGTTCGTCTCCGCGCAACCTTTGATGAAGTTGGCGCGCTCTTTCGCCATCTTCTCGCGATCCTTCTTCCCCATCGCGCGGCGGAGCAAATCGGCGCCGCCTAACGAGTAACCGGCGAGCTTCGAAGCGGCGGCCATGACCTGCTCCTGGTAGATCATGACGCCGTAGGTATCCGCGCAGACCTGCTCGAGCAGCGGGTGCTCGTACTTGATCTTGGTCAGCCCTTTCTTGCGCTTGATGTAATCGCCGATGAGATCCATCGGGCCCGGTCGATAGAGCGCGATTAACGCGATGATGTCGTCGAGCTTCTGCACGTCGAACTGCTTCGCCGTGCTCGTCATGCCGCCGGATTCCATCTGGAACAGGCCGATGGTTTCGCCGCGATTGAACAGCTCGAACGCCTTCGCGTCATCGAGCGGAATATCTTTGATCGAGAACTCCGGAACGCGCTGCCAAATAAGCTTCACCGTGTCGTCGATCACGGTCAGCGTTTTCAGCCCGAGGAAATCCATCTTGAGCAAGCCGAGATCGCCGAGCGGACCCATGTCGTACTGACTGACGACTTCATTTTCTTTGCTGCGCGTCAGCGGGATGTATTCAGAAAGGTCGCGATCGCTGATCACGACACCGGCAGCGTGCACACCCGCGCCGCGCGAAAGTCCTTCCAGCACGAGCGCATAATCCCAGACCTGCTTGGTGCCCGGCTCCGTCTCGATCGCCTTTTTTAAATCGGCCTGCTTCTCCGCCGCCGAAG
>JALZAD010000258.1 GCA_030948555.1 Verrucomicrobiota bacterium
AATGATCGCGCGGGAACTCGTATTGCCAGCCGGGCTCCGCGCTGCGCCAATCCGCCGCGATGCAAAGAAGCGCGAGTGCGAGAACGCATTTCATTCCTCGCGCAACGCCTCCGCCACAACCAGACGACCGGCTCGCCACGCCGGTAGGAGCCCGGCCAGAATGGCCGCGGCGACAATCCAGACAGGCGTGAAGGCGAGCGAGCCCCAAGGGAACGCGAGTTGGATCGTCCAGCCGAAGAATGCGCGATTGATCACGCCGGTGAGGACAACTGACAGGCAGAGGCCGGACGCGAGTCCGACAAGCGCGGCGAGCAAGCCGATCATGGCGGATTCCCAGAGCAAAAGCTTCCGCACCTGAACCACGCTCGCGCCGATCGCGCGCAGCACCCCGAGCTCTCGCGAACGCTCCGCAATCAGGATCGTGAGCGTGAGACAAATGCCAACGATCGCGACGATCACCGCGATCGTGCGCAGGACGTAGGTGACGGCGAACGTCTGATCGAAGATTTCGAAAACGCGCACCCGCAGTTCACGATTCGAGAGGACGATGAACTGCCCGGTTTGGCTGAAGCGCGCGCGAAAATCACTCGTTAGGCGCTCCCCCGAACCACCGCGGCGCAGGTAAACGCCCAGACTGCTGACGCGATCATCTTTCCACAAACGGACAAAGTTACGCGCGCTCATGAACGCGACGCCTTGATCGCGCGTGTAATCGTAAAACGTGCCCGCCACCGCGAACGCTTGCGGCCCATCAGGCGTGGTCAGCTTGAGCGTTCCGCCGTCCCGCACATGATGACGGCGGGCGAAGCTCTCCGAGACGACGACCGCTTGTTCGTTATAGAACCGGCGCATGATTTCGTCGGGGTTTCCGCGCAGGAATTGAAAGCGGCGCCGCTCTGTCCCGCGCACCACCGCGACCGCAATCGTCTGGTCGCTCATCGGCAGAGCGATCTCGCGGAAAGTATCGATCGATTCGACGGCCGGATGTTGCTCGAGAAACTGCAAGACCTCGGCGGGAATGAATGAGCGCGGGCCAACCACTTCGTTCGACGCGGGCGCGATGAAGAGATCCGCGACCAGCGTCTGATCGATCCATGATTCGACCGTTCGCCGGAATGAGAACACCATCACGCTGACGCCGACGGCCATCGCGACCGCGGCGGCGAGGGCGGCGATCGTGACTGAATTGCGCACCAGTGCGCGGCCGAGATTTCCCGCGGCCAGACCGGCTTCAATCGGCCGGCGCAATCGCGAACTCGTCACCGCGCTGAAGCGCGAGGCAACGCTCGGCACGATGAACGAGAACCCGACCAGGACAAAGAACGCCGCTCCAAACCCGAGCCACGCCGGACCAGTCGTTAGGGCATTGCCCGAAAGGATCGCACTCGCGCCAATCGACAACACCCCTGCCCACAGCCACGCGGGAGAAAGATGCACCGCTTGCTCGATGATCGTTCCGGCACGCAACGCCTGCACCGGTTCCATCTTCGCCGCCGCCGCCGCCGGCAGCCACGCCGCAGCGATCACAGAAGTAAATCCAAGCGCGGCCGCGCCGGCAAACATCCACGGATTCAACGCGACATCCCGAACGCTCAGGAGGACGTAGAGCGACGAGATGGTCTGCGAGACCGTGCCGACCAACGCACGCGCAAGGACAACGCCGCCGATTAACCCGACGAGGACGCCGAGGCCGCCAAGCAGGACTGCTTCGCCAAGAAACAGCGCGCGCACTTCGTTTCGCGTCGTGCCAAGCGAACGGAGAATTCCGATTTCGCTCCGGCGACGAACGACAGAAGCCGAGACCGTGTTGTAGATCAGGAACATGCCGACGAGCAGCGAGACCAGACTCATTGCGGTGAGATTGAGCTGAAAACCGGCGAGCATGTTTTCCACCTGCTGACTGCGCTGCGCGGGTGCGGCGATGATGGCGTTGCGCGGCACGAGTGGGCGCAACTCGGTGATCGCGCGCTCACGTTCGCGCGGGTTGGTTAGCTGAAGCTCGATCGAGCTCAGACGGCCGCGCGACGCGAAGAGCTCCTGCGCCCAGCCGATATCCATCGCCGCGAAGTGCGGATCGAGTCCGGCCGTGCCACTCGGCTGCATCACGAAACCGACGCGCAGCCTGCGATCCGCGCCGTTGATTTGGGCGCGCAAGATGTCGCCGGTCTTTATCCCATGCTCCTGCGCGAACGCGTGAGTGATCGCAATCGCGTCGGAGTCGCCGAGCCAGCGTTGCACATCGAATTCGCGCGCCTGATCGAAGTCCGTCAGCTCGAAGGTGCGGAACGACGCGTTGGTGAAGATGTCGAGGCCGAGGACCTGCAGGTATTCGCCCGGATAATCCGGCAGACTCACGAATCCGCGGACCAGCGGAGTCGCCGCCGAGACGCCGCTTGCATGCATCACGGCGGGCAGCACTTCGTCGGGCAACCCGCTGCCCGGCGCGACGATCTCGAGTTCGGCTTTACCCGCGACGATGTCGATCGTGGCGGAGAACGCGCGGTTCGCGCTGTGATTCGCGATTTGGATCGCGAGATAAACCGCCACGCCGAGCGCCACGCTGAAGATGTTCAGCAAGGCGAGCAGCCGGTGGCGCGCGATGTATCTCCAGACGTGTGCTCGAAAGAGACGGAGATATGCCGCGGCCACGCGCGACGGTCCGGTTGCTCGGGCGGGTCGGCAAGGCGCAGCTGTCATTCAATGGAAATAGGTCTGCGCGGAAGACCATGCGCAGGTTCTCACCCGATGCTCCATTGAACGCTGCACTCTCTATTTTATGACGATGCTTAACTTCCTGCGCACCTCTGCAGTCATTCTGTGTTTCGCGGCCGCACCTTTGGTCGGCGCGCAAACGGACAAACCAGTGCCCGGTGAATTGAAGGTGAAGCCGGGCAAGGAAACCCAAACGACTTCCGATACCGCAACCGCCGGGACCAAGGAAGGTAAGGATCGCGACAAGGACAAAGCCAAAGACGATGACAAGGAGCCGCCACCAAGCGTAACCGAACACACCCTGAATGTGGGCGGTAAGGCGATCCGTTACCGCGCGACCACCGGTTACATGGTGATGCGGGATTGGGCTGAGAAGAAGAAGCCGGAAGATGGCGACGGTCCGCGCCAGGGGGCTCCTGCGGCGGCGAAGGAAGCCGACAAGCCGAAAGACAAAGACGACAAGGACAAGGACAAGGACCAACCAAAGCAGAAGGCGAAGGTCTTCTACGTCGCGTATCAACGCATCGATGTGGGCGACGATCCGTCGAAGCGACCGATTACCTTCTCGTTCAACGGCGGCCCCGGCTCGGCCAGCGTTTGGTTGCACCTGGGCGCGCTCGGGCCGCGTCGCACCGAACTCACTGAGCGCGGGGAAGCGCCGCTCGCGCCTTACCGGCTCGTCGACAACGAAGCAACCTGGCTCGATGCCACCGACCTCGTTTTCATCGACCCCGTTTCTACCGGGTTCAGCCGCAGCGCGCCGGGCGAAGATGCGAAACAGTTTCATGGCTACAAGGAAGACCTGGCCAGCGTGGGCGACTTCATCCGCCTTTACACTTCGCGTAACACTCGCTGGGCGTCGCCCAAGTTCATCATCGGTGAAAGCTATGGCACCACGCGCGCCGCGGGCTTG
Organism: Verrucomicrobiota bacterium; assembly: GCA_030948555.1. Lineage (GTDB taxonomy): Bacteria > Verrucomicrobiota > Verrucomicrobiia > Chthoniobacterales > UBA10450 > JACCTI01. The sequence goes on from JALZAD010000258.1 coordinate 3,626, forward strand.
AGCGACTACCTGCAGGAGCGTTACGGCTTCTACGTTAACGGCATTATCCTGGTTTCGAGCATCCTCGATTTCTCGACCGCGCGCTTCGCCCCGGGTAACGACCGGCCCTACTCCCTGTTTCTGCCGACCTATACCGCCGCGGCCTGGTATCACAAAAAGTTGCCGCAGGACTTGCAGAGCAAGCCTTTAGCCGACGTGCTGCGGGAAAGCGAAAGCTTCGCATCGAACGAATACCTGCTCGCTCTAGACCGCGGTGACCAACTGAACGACAACCAGCGCCAGGAACTGGCGGCGAGTCTTGCACGACTCACTGGCTTGCCCGCGGAGATGATCGCGCAATCGAACTTCCGCATTCCGGCGCGGCGCTTCTTCTTCGACTTACTAAAGGATAAGAACCGTTCGATCGGTCGCTACGATGCGCGCTTCACCGGCATTCGTTACGAGCCGGGAACAGAGGAGTATGACTTCGATCCCAGCTACGAAGCGGTTCTTGGTCCTTATAGCGCGATGATGAATGACTACCTGCGACGGGAATTAAAATTCGAGAGCGACTTGCCCTACGAAATGATCGCCGATGTGCGCCCCTGGAACTACGCCAACGTCGCGCAGAACCAATACCTCAACGTGGCGGAAGACTTACGCAAAGCGATGAGCCGCAATCCGTATTTGAAGCTCTGGGTTTGCTGTGGCTACTACGACTTAGCTACGCCTTACTACGCGGCAGAGCATACACTCCACGGCATGCTGCTTGACCCCAGCATCCGCGACAACCTGCGAATGACCTTCTACGAAGCCGGTCACATGATTTACATCAATCACCCGTCGCTCCTTCAATTCCGCAACGACGCCGGCGCTTTTATTCAGGACGCCCTGAAGCCGCGTGTTGTCCCCGCGGCAGAGCCTTAGCCGCACGAACGGGAGATTGGGCAGCAAGTGTAGCGGCAGCTGTGCTCAGCCGCAAAGATCGCGCGAGTCCGCGCCCGCGATCGGCCGCTGAACGCCGTACGGACAGTTCCGGCACCCTTCGCGACAACAATGTCCCCGGCGAAGCAAGAACTCGCGGGTTAACGCTCCTGCTTCGTCAAAATCTGTCTCTCCAGCGACCGGGTCGTCATTCGGGATCTCAGCCATCCGTGTTTCATCGGTGTTAATCCGTGGCTGAAACCACTGCCCGTCTGCTCGCCCGGTCGCCGAGTTTAACCGTTACGGGTGATAAAAGCGCCCGATCAGGAAGAGCAGGATCAACGCGCCAATGATCGACATGATGAAGCCCGCGGCATGAAACGGCGTCCCCGGCTCCGGCCGTGAGAACATTCGCCCGATCAAGCCGCCAAGGATCGAGCCCACGATGCCGACGATCGTCGTCATGATGAGTCCCAGATTCTGTGCGCCCGGCATGATCGCGCGTGCGATGAGGCCGATGATGAAACCAACGATGATGGACCAGATGATGTGTAGCATAGGATTGGTTCTTGTTGGCGGGATGCTAACGAAGACCTCCGCTCGTTAGCCAGCTATTTCTCACAGGCGCAACCAGCGCGTCGAGTACGACGCTGCGGATCGCCTGAGGACAACCTCCGTAGACAGAGAGGCGTGGTGCGTCGTCTAGCGGCGCCGGGAACGGCGGCAGACCTGTTTTGTTCCTGTCCGCTGGCTTAGGGAATCGGTCCGACCGCGCGGTAGAAGCGCTTCGAAAACATCGCGGCGTCTTTATCCTGAAAGACGAACCGTCCGTTCGCCTCCGTTGCGCCGGAGCCCAGGCTTACCCAGTCGGCTAGGTCGGTGGACGCCTCGATCTGAAAGGTCTTGCCGGGAGCGGAAGTCACAACGAGTTCGAAAGCACCCGCGCGAACGCCTTGAGCCGTGAGGGAGGTCCGGACCGGAGCCGCGATGATGTTGTAATCAGCTACGACTGGATAATGGTCGCTGCCCGTAAAGCTGCTCCCACTCCCAATAAGCTTCAGCGCAGCGTAGACCGTCGTCGCGTCAGGGGTAGCGCTGGCTAGATCATCGAGCGAGTGGTTGGCCGCGCCATTCGCCGAGCTAGTTCGAGGCGACGATCCATTGTTGCCGAAGGTCTCATAAGCATACGGATAACGCGCAGAGGGAAAGTTCGAGCTGTCGAAGGGATCTGAAGTGTCCGCTGCCAACTGGACGCCTCCCTGAGCATTGTAGGGCGAAAGCATAGGGGCATTCACGAGCTGGATGTCCAGCCGCGAGCTCAGCGAGTTCGTCGAGTCGGTGTAGAGATAGCTAGCGTTATCACCGGATACGTTCCCCCAAACGACGGTCGTAGGCGGCGATGTCTTAGACATTGCGTCGTAGGCCTGAGTCTGATTTGGATTCGTCCAAACGGCGCTGTGATCGCTCCAGTCGATGCCATCACTAGTAATCTGCCCGGTCAGGCACTTGTAGGCGTTCTCGCCGCTGCCTCTGAATAGATTCCAGTCTCCCGAGTAGATAATATGAACACCCGCGGGTAGTTTGTACTTAGCGTCGCTGCGAACCTCCTGTGCTTCCGCGTAACGAGCATCTCCGACCGCATTGTCAGTACTGCTGCGCGCGTGGTCGACGTACAGGTAAAAGTCGTCGCTTGTTCCGGAGCCGATAGGCCGAAGTTGATACACCATCGGACCGCGGGTCACGCCGTTTGTTCCTCCGCCGGGAGAATGCGCGGAAGTATAGGCGCCGTTAGCTTGCAGCAGCACGTTTTGCCCAGTGGGCAGGGCCCGGGCAGATATCACCTGGACGGTATGCGTGTTGTAGATCAAACCGTCGCGACCTCCACCCGTGCTAGGGTTTGTGGTTGGATCGAAGGCGTAGCTTCCTGCGCCATAGATGGCGTTTAGCTGATTGGCGAAGTTCGAGAGGGTCGTGCTGGTTAGTTCTTCGACCCCGAGAACATCCACCGGCTGCGCGTTAGCACCGAGGTGGTGCAACCCGATCGCCTGCACGACAGTCGCCAGGCTGTGGCCGGGGCCAGTGATGTTATTGTCGCTACTTTGGTCGGCGCAATCGACGTTATAGGAGACGATGCGCAACGTCTCGCCGAACGCGGTGGAGATGCAGACGGCGAATACGAACACCCCGACAGCGGCGAGAATACAGCTTCGAACGGACTTCATCACTTCGCTGCTACTCTAGGCGAATCGGTGCCTTCCGCAGGCGCTATCGCCGTTCTGCGCGCGGATAGAGGATCGCGTAGCCAACCGTTATGAAAGCGGCAAAGGCGATCCCGAAGCTTGCCTGCTGCCACGTAACAGCGCCGCGCAGCACGCATGCGATGCTCAAGAGAACCTCGAACGCACCGCGCGCGATGCCGATTACGACCCAGACGGCGTGCCGAATCGGGTCAGTGGTCGCCATCACGTAACCGGCGCCGAGGCTGACAAACGCACAGCCGAGGAAGCCGCCGATGTAGTCGACCACGTCCGGCAAGTGTCCGAAGTGGAAGACGCCCGCAAGCGTGTCGGGGACGAAAATCAGCGCGAACCCCAGAGAGAGGAGGACGGCTGCGTCCGCCGTGAGGAGGATGCGCAGGGCGACGAACCGATCAGGATCTTCAGACGGCATAACAACACTCGACAATGATGAAGCAGCGCGGAGAGCCTAAGAAGAAAGTCACAATACGGTGACTATATCCTGCTGCCCGGTAAGACAACAAACCGGCTGCACCATGGTCAATCGTGCAGCATGCAGCCGCTGGCCTTCGAGATGTAGCGCAGCGTGACAACGGGCGACGCTCCGTCTGCAGGCTGCGGCAAATCGGGACAGTTAGCTGCTTACGCGAGAAGGCTCGGCCCCCGCTGAGCTTTAGCGGCTGCGAAACTGCGCAGCGACCGCAGCCCGATCACGCTCTTTTCCGCTCCTCCCCAGCGGCGCGGCCCATGTCTCACGCGGCAGCTCCCGCGGCGCCTCTTACTTGCGCAAGGCGTCACGCGCGGTCGATCCCTCATCTGTTGCTGATGCGCAGAATGCGATCGCCCAGCCGACACTATGTGAACCCGCCGCCAGAAGTGCCGTTCGGACGATCAGCGTGGCTGCCATCGGAATGTGTTCGAGC
>JALZAD010000280.1 GCA_030948555.1 Verrucomicrobiota bacterium
CGTCATCTCTCTGAGCAATGTGAAAATGCTGCTCGGTAAGAAGTCAGAAGCGCTTCGCATCGCGGAGGAGTCAGTTGAGCAACATCCAATTTCGGAAGACGCGCTCACAAATGTCGGCCGGCTGAAGCGGCTCGCGTTTATGTACCTTTATGCCGGCGAAAACGACCGGGCCCTGCAAAGCTTCGAGAAGCTGGTGCAGCTCCCGGGCGGGGAACAGTATGGAGAGCTAAGGTATAACCCGATCCTTGACCCGTTGCGCAAAGATGCGCGCTTTGACGAGATCCTAAAACAAGCGCAGCAGCCTTTCCCGCGGGTATAGATTTCTTGCAGCGGGCGCGCCGCGATTCCTTAGGAAGTATGCAGACGAGCCATGGTCACGCGATTTTTAGTCCGACGAACGGGAGTTGCGGTGATTGTTTTGGTTCTGTGCGCGTTGGCCAACGCAGAAGAGGTAGCAGAGACGGAGCGGGTCATCGTTACCGGCAGCTTCATTCCCACAGCGGAAAGCGAGGCTGCGCTGCCGGTCACGGTGGAGACTGGCGTCGCACTACAGAAGCAAGGCGCGAACACGCCAGTGGAAGGTCTCCGCAAGGTGCTGCCTTCCTTCGTCGGCACGACCGCGACAGAGAACGATTCGAACGGCGGCGACGGGCGCGCATTCATCAATCTGCGTGCGCTCGGGGCGGGCAACACGCTCATCCTCCTCAATGGCCGGCGCGCGTTCGGATTCACGAATGTGAACGCGATTCCGATCGCCGCGCTCGCACGGACTGAGGTCCTGAAAGACGGCGCCTCTGCGATCTACGGCAGCGATGCCGTCGCGGGCGTGGTTAACTTCGTCCTCCTCAACGGCACGGGCGAGCAGCCGTTCGTCGGCGCCGAGACCAATCTGCTCTACGGCAATACGACTGATCGTGACGCGCGCGTTGTGCAGGCATATGTGCGAGGAGGCGTGGCGACGGAGAAGGTTGCGATCGCCGCTGCCGCTGAATACTACAACCGCGCGAACTTGTACGCGCGCGATCGCGAAATTTCTCGCTCGCCCGACCTGAGAAACCTTGGCGGGTTTAATGGAGGAAGTCCGACATTTCCCGGCCGAGTCGCTGTCGCCGGGCGCCGGGCGCTTCTCTTGCTTGATCCTTCGAATAACGCGCCCACTCCGGCTTCGTATCGCTCCTATGCAGTCGGGCGAGATCCAGTAGCGTTCAACTTTCGCGCCTACTCACCCGCCATCCCTGCGATTGAGAAGGCGCAGACCTATATAACAGGAACCTACAAAGTCTTTGGAGAGGGTCTCAAGGTTTACGGTGATCTCCTGTATGCGAAGACGAAGCAGGACAATGGTCTCGCACCGGCTCCGTTCAGTATTCCTCAAGAACGGTATCAAAACGCCGCGCTCGGAATCTTCAATGGGCGTGATGCAAATGGCCGCCTGACCGGGGGGCTCAATAACTCGACGGTCGCGCAACAAGCAATCGCCCGCAACAGTCCATACAATCCATTCGGCGACGCGCTGAATACCGTGAGCTACCGTCTGTTTCGGGAGCTGGCTAACCGGAGGAGTTTCTACGACTACGACTACTATCGCGACGTCGCGGGCGTCAGAGGCGATTTCGCCTTCTCTAACAATAATGTGATCAGCGCGCTCGGCTACGACGCAGGGCTCGTTTACGAGCGCGCTGATTATCGCAAGACGGATAGCGGCGACGCGACCCGCGGAGCGATCTACCGCGAAATTATCACGGGCGCGTTCAATCCTTTCATCGGCTCCACTGCACCGCTTAGCGGCACCGTTCCTACTTATCGGAACGGTGCGCCTACAGGAGCGACCGCAAGCTATGACAACCTGGCAGCAGCTCAACGTTCCACGTATCTCGCGCGCGCGTTTAACTACGAGCGGGATCTCCTCTTTGATGCGCGAGTGAACGGCAACCTGTTTCCGCGCCTTTATCAGGGGGGCATCGGTTTCAACATCGGCGCTGAATACCGCCAAAGCCGCACGAAGTCAGTTCCTGATCCCGTGGAAGCGGCCAATGATCAACTCGGTTTCGGCGCTGGCTTCGCCAGCCAATACAAGCAGGAGGTTCGCTCCGTCTACGGTGAAGTAACTATCCCACTCATTCTGTCGACGGCGAAGATTCCAGGCGTGCGCTCGCTCGAAGTCGGTGCCGCCTACCGCTACGAAGCCTTCGAAGACGAAGACCAACTCTTCGGTCGGAAGGGGAACTTTAACAATGGTGGCACTCCTCGTCTTAGCCTGCGATACCAGCCATTTGCTGACCTCACCGTGCGTGCATCGTATGGACAGTCATTCCTTTCGCCTTCTAGCGCGCAGCTTTTCGATCCACCGATGCAGACCTTCGTCGGAGTTGATCCTCTTATCGGACAAGACATCCCGATCCTCAATGGTGTCTTCGTGAGCGGGAACCCCTCGCTTCAGCCAGAAAAGACTGAGACCTATACCGCCGGGCTCGTCTTTACGCCAAAGTTTCTCCCCGGCTTCACGATCACAGCCGACCTCTACCAGATTTACACGCGGCAACTCATTCTGGACCCAGGCAGTTTCGCGCAAATCGCGTTGACTGCGAACGGGAACGCGGGCGGCGGACCAAACGCGCCCTTCGCAGATATCATTATTAGAGCTGACGGTCCAAACGGACCTCAAACCGGCGAGGTCATCGAGATCTCCGCCCAGAACCAAAACGCCAGTAAACGGCTAGTGAATGGTGTCGACTTAACTGCGAGTTACCAGATTCCGACTCAGAACTGGGGCACGGTTACTCTCTCGACCGGTTACAACTACTTCTTTACCTGGAAAGCTGAACCCTATCCCGGTGCAGGGTCGACGAACTTCCTGGGCGATCGCAACGTGAGCGTGCCGCTGGCGCCCGGCGCCATTCCGTATCACAAAGGCTACCTGCGCGGAGAGTGGGACTGGCGCGGGTTCGACTTCGTTAGTCAGCTCAATTACATCAGCTCTTTCAACGACGATTCCTCTGCAGTCGCCGCCGCTTCGATCGTCGGCGGCACAGACACCTTCCCGCAGTACGACATCTACCGTCGCGTCTCCGACTACATCACGCTCGATCTGCAGCTAAGTTACGAGTTGCGTAAACCGGAGGCGACGAGTGGGAGCTTTCTCCAGCGTCTCTTCACCGGAACCAAGCTAACGGTCGGCGTGAACAACGCCTTCGATCGGAACCCGCCGACAGTGCTGTCGGCGTTGAACGACAACTACGACACGGCGCTCTACTCGATTCGGAATCGCTACTACTACATAGCGGTGACCAAGAAGTTCTGAGGCGCATGCCGGCAGCGCGCGTAGTAAACGCAATTTTTCGCCGATTTCCTGCAGCAGCGATCCAACGACCGCTTTGTAAAGGGAAACACCAACCCCGATTCACCCTATGAACCTTCAACGATTCGCACCATTCACCGCCGCAATTCTGATCCTGCTGAGCGGCCGCGCCGGCGCGCAATGCACCCAGGTCGCAACCGGACTCCATGAGGCGCTTGGCACCGCATTAACAAACCAGGGCAATGTCCTCGTGGCCGAGAGCGGCACAGCGGCAGCACGCTCGGGCCGCATCTCGATCGTCGACATGAACGGCAACCGCCGCACGCTCATCGACGGCCTGCCGAGTGGCCCCAGCGACGTCGGCGATCCATCCGGTCCGAACGGCGTTTTCATGCGCGGGCGCTCGCTCTACGTCGCAATCGGCGTCGGCGACGTCGGCGTCAGCGGGCCTTTCCCGGGGACCACTGTGCCGAATCCGAACGGGCCCTCGTCGCAGCTCTTCAGCTCGATTCTCCTCGTGCAATTCAGCGCCGCCTTTGAGCAAAGCACCACGGGAGTGACGCTCACGCCCGCAATGGAGCAGATGCTCGTGAGCGGGCAGACCGTCTGGCTGACGAACGACAACCGCGAATGGATGTCCGTCCGCATGCTGGTCAACTTTCCTGATTACGTCGCCGCTCCTCTGCCAACTTTCGCCGGTAACGTGCAAAGCTCCAATCCGTTCGACCTGGTGGCAGTGGAGGATACGCTCTACGTCACTGACGGCGGACGCAATCGCCTCTGGCAGGTCGATCTGCTCACCGGCAGCTTCTCGACGCTCGCCGTCTTCCCGGATATCCCGAACCCACTCTTCGGCGGCGGTCCGGGCGGACCATTCGAACAGGCGGTCCCGACCGGCATTGCCGCATTCCGCGGCCATCTCTTCGTGACGCTCTTCCGCGGCGCGCCCTTTCTCGGAGGAACATCGACCGTCGTCGACGTGAACCCGGTCACCGGAAGCGTGACCAATTTCATCACAGGCCGAAAAACAGCGATCGACGTTTTGCCGATCGCGGAGCGCGGGCGCACCACTTACTTTGTGCTCCAGTTTGACTCGACTCCCGGCCCGTTCTTCGGCGGTCCAGGGCAACTGCTGCGCTTCGATTCGCCGACCGGACCGCCGACAGTGCTGGCGGATTGCCTGACCGCCCCGACCTCGATGACACTCGATAGCAAACGCGGCGCACTTTATATCAGCGAAGTAGGAGGCCGGATCGTCAGGATCGCATTGCCGAGCGACGTGACCTTCACGCCGACCTTGCAAACGCTCTCGACCCGCGGCCGGGTGGACAGCGGCGACAACCTTATGATCGGCGGATTCACGGTGGCTGCGAGCAGCAGCGGCGCGCCAACGACGGTGCTGGTGCGTGGCATCGGTCCCTCGCTGAGCAGCTACGGAGTCGCTCAGCCCTTAGCGGACCCGCTCTTGACAGTACATGACGCTACCGGCAAGGAAATCGCGCGGAATGACAACTGGCGCGGCGACCCGGGCCAGGTCTCGCAACAGGCGGAGATTCAGACTGCGGGTCTCGCGCCAGCAAGCGATCTGGAGTCAGCGATTGTCGCGTCGCTCGCGCCCGGCGATTATACCGCAGCGGTGCGCGCGAAGGGGAGCAACGCAGGCAACGCGCTCGTCCAGGTTTATCAGCTTCCGTGAGGTGAGCCGCGCTACATGCGCTGGACGGTTGATGCCGCGCCCACGTGGCGCGGCTGGACGACGTGACGAGCGCGATTGAGGCTGCCGCCTGCAAGTCGGCAGACTTGCAGCATGAAACTTTTCGTCTTGTCGCTCGCCACGTTCGCGCTCGGCGCCGCTCATCTCTCCGCTCAAGGTCCAACCCCGGCACCCTCAGGTTCAGCAAAGAAGAAGCCGCAGGCGCAGCCGGCTGACAGCGCGCAGACGTACGCTGCGGCCGCGGGAGTGGCGAGCAAGCGCGCTCCCGGATTGTTCCGCGCGGAGACTCAGTCGCCCCCGAATGCGGAACAAACGCCGAACACGCAATCGAAGAAGACGATCGTTTCGGGAGGCGTCTTGAACGGGAAGGCGATCTCGAAACCACAGCCCGCTTATCCGCCAACCGCGAAAGGTTCCGGCGCTTCAGGGACGGTGAAGGTGGAGGTGGTCGTGGATGAAAAAGGCCGCGTGGCTTCGGCGAAGGCGATTTCAGGTCATCCAAAGCTGCGTGATGCAGCCGCGATCGTCCGCTCGATGCGCTTATCCGGCACCAGCCAGATGATTGCGACAACGACGTAACCCGCGCAGGCGATCAGCGGCTTGCACAAGGCGATCGCCACCGAGACGGCGTAGATCGCAATCGATGCGTTGCCCTTTGCATCGCTCCCGAGCGCGCGAGCCAGCGCGGAATCGCCGCCGCCATCGCTCCGCGTGAGCGAGCGTTGCAAAATCCAATACGCCACCGCCGAGAGCAGCAAAACCGCGCCGTAAACCGCGACCGGCACCGGCGCGAAATTGTTTTCGCCCATCCAGCCAGTCGTCACTGGAGTAAGCGAAAGCCAGAAGAGCAGGTGGAGATTCGCCCAGAGATTCCGCCCATCAATGCGGCTCACCGCGTGCAGCAGATGATGATGATTGTTCCAATAGATGCCGACGAAAACGAAGCTGAGCACGTAGCTGAGGAACACCGGCACGAGCGGGCGCAACGCCGCGAGATCAGCGCCGTGCGGTACCTTCAGCTCCAGCACCATGATGGTGATGATGATGGCGAAAACGCCGTCGCTGAACGCTTCGAGCCGGCTCGTCGACATGCGCCTAACGACGCATCAACTCGAAGGCGAAGTCACGCTCCAAACCGCCGCGATACGCGAGATGGATCCAGAGCATGGCGTGCGGCTCGCGCAGACGCGCGACCTTGAGCCGGCCGGCGTTGCGACGTTCATGAGGCTGTTCCTTTGAAGTTGGTTTCCGCTTCAAAGCTGTCAGCCGGCTGCCGAAATAGCCTCACGAATTCTTGCGCAATCTGCTCGGGATCGAAGGCAGTCCCGCGCTTCACCATCCCTTCAATCGTGACCGTCGCGACGTGAATCCCTTCCGGCGCGAGTTCCTTCGCCAGCACGAGCGCGAGATTGCGGAGCGCGGCTTTGCCGATGCCGACCGAGGCGAATTGCGGATGCGGCTCGAGCGCAAAGCCGCCGCCGGTGAAAATGATCGTCCCGCGCTTTGCGGCGCGCATCGCCGGCAGCACCTGCTGCACGGAGGCCAGAGCGCCGCCGACGTTCGTGCGCAAGTCACTCATCAGATCGCCAGGCTTCA
>JALZAD010000294.1 GCA_030948555.1 Verrucomicrobiota bacterium
ACGAGTGGAAGAAACTCGCGCTACTTTCCGCCGCCTGCCTTGTCTCAGGATTGGCAGCTTTAGGTGCGGAGCGGTTTCATGCTGCGCCGGCGTTTGTCCTCGCGCTCTTCGGCATCAGCTACCTCGCGGGCGCGTGGGATGCAGCGACGGAATCTTTTGAGCGGCTGCGACATGGCGACCTCGAGATTCACTTTCTCATGCTCTCGGTCGCGATCGGCGCGGCACTGATCGGTGCCTGGGCGGAAGGCGCGCTCTTGCTCTTTCTGTTCTCTGCGTCAGGCGCGATGGAACATTTCGCTGGTGCGCGCACGCAGCGCGAGATCGGCGCGCTTCTCCGCGGTGCGCCGAAGACGGCCACGGTGGTCGAGAATGGCGAAGAAGTGCAACGCGATGTGGAGACGCTCGCGCCCGGCATGCGGGTGCGTGTGCGCGCGGGCGAGCAAGTGCCGATCGACTTCCGCATCACGGGCGGCGAAAGCGCCTGCGACGAATCACATCTCACGGGCGAATCGCGTCCGATGCCGAAGCAACCTGGCGACGTCGCACTCGCCGGCACGATGAACGTCTGGGGTGTCCTCGATGGCCAGGCGCTTCGGCCCGCCAGCGAAAGCGCGTTGCAGAAGATCGTGAACCTGATCGAGCAGGCGCAGCATCTGAAGGCGCCGTCGCAGCGCTTCAGTGATCGCTTTGGCACCGGCTACACCTACTTCGTCCTGCTCGCCTGCACGTCGTTCTTTCTCATCGGCTGGCTCGTGTTGGGGTGGCCGCCCTTCTTGAAAGATGGCGGCCTAACAAGTGCATTCTACCGCGCCATGACCCTGCTCGTCGTGATGTCGCCGTGCGCACTCGTGCTCAGCGTTCCCTCGGCAATTCTCTCTGCGATCGCTTCCGGCGCGCGCCGTGGAATTCTTTTCCGCGGCGGCGCGGCGATCGAAACACTGGCCGACGTGGGCACCGTCGCGCTCGACAAAACGGGCACGCTCACGGAAGGCGCGCCGTCGCTCGTGCGCATCGAAAGCTATGCTGGTGATGAGGCTTCGATTCTCAATGCCGCCTACAATCTCGCGCGGCTTTCGCACCACCCGCTCTCGCGCGCCGTGCAGAAGATCGGCATGCAACGCGACCTGGAGATCGTGGAGTTTTCGCACGCTGAGTCGCAGCCGGGAAAAGGTCTGGCCGCGCGCCATCGGGGTCTGCTCTACGCGCTGGGGAATCGCGACTTCGTTCACGAAATGGTCGGCCACGCCTGCGAAGCGCAGACCTCCGAGCACGACGTCGCTGAGGTCTGGGTCGGCGGCCCGGGATTGTGCGGACGATTGCTCCTGCGCGACAAGCTTCGCCCCGAAGCGAAGCCGCTAATCGAACGGCTGCGTGCGTTCGGCATTCGTGTCGTGATGTTGACCGGCGATCGCAGCGCGACCGCGAAGTTGATCGGCAAGGAAGCGGGCGTGACGGACGTGCGCGCTGAGCTTTCGCCGGATAGCAAAGTTGCAGCGGTGCAGGAATTGAAGTCGGCCGGCCATAAAGTCGCGATGATCGGCGATGGCGTAAACGACGCGCCGTGCCTCGCGGCCGCGGATGTCGGCATTGCCATGGGAGCGCGCGGTTCGGATGCCGCCATGGAACAAGCGGAAGTCGTTTTGATGAAGGACCGGCTCGAGAACTTCGCTGCCGCGTATGTCTTAAGTCGACGCGCGAAAGCGATCATCGGCCAGAACATCACCATCGCGCTCGGCACGGTCATCGTGATGGCGGTGCTCGCGCTCGCCCGCAGTATTCCGCTCTCGTTAGGCGTGCTCGCGCATGAGGGCAGCACGGTGGTGGTCGTCCTGAACAGTCTGCGCCTGCTCTTCGTTAAACTCGACGACTGAGGCGGCGCGATTGCGGCACCGTCGCTCACGCATTAACCTCCGCGCCTTATGCTGAGCGCGGGAATCGTCGGACTGCCGAACGTGGGGAAATCCACGCTCTTCAACGCTGTCACGCGCACGCGCAAAGCGCAGGCCGCGAACTATCCGTTCTGCACCATTGATCCGAATGTCGGCGTCGTGACCGTGCCCGACCCGCGGCTCGACGCGCTGTCGAAACTCTCGAAGTCGCAAAAGATCATCCCGGCGGCCATTGAGTTCGTCGACATCGCCGGTCTCGTGAAGGGGGCAAGCGCAGGCGAAGGACTGGGCAATCAATTCCTCAGCCACATCCGCGAAGTCCACGCCATCGTGCAGGTGGTGCGTTGCTTTGAAAATAGCGACATCCTCCACGTCAGTGGCTCGATCGATCCCGTGCGCGACATCGAGGTGATCAACACCGAGCTCGTGCTGGCTGATCTCGCTTCGTTGCAGAAGCGCCGTGATCGCCTCCAGAAGGAAGTCCGCGCCGGCTCCAAAACCGCGAAAGCAGAGAGCGGGGTAATCGAAAAACTGTTGCCGCATCTTGATGCGGGAAAGCCAGCGATCACCGCTGAGTTGTCGGACGAAGAGAAGGTGATCGCGCGCGAGTTCTTCCTCCTGACCGACAAACCGACCATCTTCGCCTGCAACGTGGCTGAATCCGATCTCGCGCCGATTGCGCAGGGTGACGAAACGAACGCGGCGCAGAAACATGTCCGCGCGGTCGAACAGTATGCTCGGCAACATTTCGGCAGCGAAGCCGTCGTCATCAGCGCGGAGATCGAGAGCGAGTTGGTCGACCTGAGCGAAGCGGAAGCGCAGGAATATTTGCGCGACCTCGGGGTGGCGGGAAGCGGCGTCAGCGCGCTGATCCGCGCGGTTTACCACTTGTTGGGCCTGCGTACGTATTTGACCACGGGCGAGAAAGAAACCCGCGCCTGGACGATTCGCGAAGGCGACAAAGCACCAGCGGCTGCGGGCGTGATCCACACCGATTTCGAGCGCGGCTTCATCGCCGCGGAGACGGTGCACTACGAGGATTTGCTCTCGTTAGGCTCCTTCGCCAAAGCCCGCGAAGCAGGCAAGCTGCGGATTGAAGGAAAAGATTACGTCGTGAAAGATGGCGACGTGATGGAATTCCGCTTCAACGTCTAACAAGCAGCGCGCGCGCTCTGTGTCCGCAGCGTTACGGCAGGATCGACGCGTCGTAGATTTCGACGAGCGCGATCCCGCTGCCGTTTGGCTGGCCGGTGGAGCGAACAATGGCGGTGTAACTGCCGACGCGCAGTTCAGCGACTAACGCGGCTTCGCGGTTATCCGGCGGCGCGAGACCAGCCCGCTGAAGGTCGCTCGCTGCGCCGTCGCGCCAGTTGTCGTTCGTCGCCAGGATGACGCCGTTCTGATCGTAAAGCGTCACGTTCGGGTCAAGCACAGGATTGGTGATTCCGTACTGCGCGAGCGATGGACCGATTGCACGGACGATGACGCGCGCGGTCGAGGATCGCTGCAGGTCCGGTTCGACAAAGACGCCGCCGATCAGAGCACCGTCGCCTGACTCAACCAAGGCGCGCGCGCTCAGGCTGGTTACCACATTTTCGGGAGCGCCGAAGATCTGCAGCAGGCCGATGCCAACGCCGCCATTTTGTCCGGTGACGACAGCCGTGTGATCCGCTGGAGTTGGAACCGTTCGATACAAGGCCGACTCGAGCTCGTCGCCGGGTTGCATGTTTAAGAACGTCAGCAAATCCGCCGTCTCGCGATCCTGCCGCCAATTATCGTTGGTCGCGAACGGCGTCGCGTCGCCCGCGCGAAAAAGCCGAAGGAGCGGATCACGCAGAACACTCCCGGCTGGAATGCCGTAGCGGGAGAGGCTCGGGCCAACTGCCTCGATTAGGAGTGAAACGGGGTTGTTCGTCGCGTCAGCGCGGGTCGCAAATCCGCCGATCAGAGCGCCGTCGCCTCCACGCACCACAGCCCGGGCGGACAATCGCGTCAATACGCCGGCGCGCTTCTGCGCGTAGCTCGATTGCGCGAGAGGAAAACCGCACACCGTCAGGGCAACCGCACATGCGCCGAGCTGCCGCAGGAAAACTCTTTTCATTTTTGCTCCCTCCGAAGATGACCCGCAGTACCCGTTTCGGAAGCGCGAGGAAGCGCGGCTGTATATTTAAACCGAACCGCCGGAGAGCGGCCGCGAAGCGCTATTCGGAGGAGTAGAGAATCCGACCGCACTGCTCACAGCTGACCAGCTCCCTGCCACTCTTTACACGGTGCGCGGTCTGCGTGGTTATCTTCATGTGGCACCCGGTGCAGACTTCATGTTCGAGCGCCACGATCGCGGCGTCGCCTTTGCTCGCGAAGAGGCGCTCGTAGCGATCGACAACGTCTTCGTCGACGCCGGCGGCGAGATCAGCGCGGTTCTTCAGCAGCTCGGCAAGCTGCGCGTCGAGCGTTTTTGCTTTCGCATCCAAATCAGCGACCTGTCGCGCGACCAACTCACGCGCAGCGGCGGCCTTTTTTTCTTCCGCCGCGATTTCGACTTTGAGTTTGTCGACCTGGTCCATGAGCTCGAGCTCCTGGTCCTCAATCTGGCGGATCTCTTTTTCGTAGCGCTCAATCTCGTTCCCCATGGCGCGGAACTCCTCGTTCTTCCGCGTCTCGTACTGCTGCGTCTTGAGGCGATTGATGCTCTCGCGGCGCGTGCCGGCATCGAGCTCGAGCTTCTTCCGCTCGAGCTCCACTTGCTGGGACTTCGCCTTCGCGAGTTGCAGCGCTGCGGCCGTCGCGGCGAGCTGCGCGTCGAGTTGCGCGCGCTGCAGCGGCACCGTCTTCGCCTCCGTCCTGATCTGCTTAATCTTCTGGTCGCGGTTCTGCAGAATCAGGAGTTGCTCGAGGTCGGGTTGCATCAGCGGGCCGAGATTATGGGCTCCGCTTCTGCGCGTCAACCGACCGCGCCGACTTCAATTTTTGTACGCGAGCGCGTTGCCCGATCGCGCCCGCGAGATCGTGGCATCGGCACTCTCGATGAAGCCGTTGGTGTTCACGTCGCTGCGGAATGTGTTCCCATCGACCGCGAGCCCGGCCCGGCTGCGGACGTAGGTTGCGTCGCCGCTGTTCACGATGCCATCGCCGACATTCGAGGTTAAACGTCACGCTCGCGCCGTTGGCTGACTGCGTTGCGGTCGCGAACCCATCTGCACTCGTGACGCTCAAGCCGCGGCGTAAGACGGTTCCGTTTCCTGGAGCTGCTCCGGCGGGCAAAGGCCATAGATGGTTATGGCCCGTACCGTCTCGCTGGGAAGCCAGACGTGCCCGTGCCGCTCGCAAATTTGCCGACTTCGGCGATCATTCCGGCACACCCAAGACCGCCACGATGGATTACGCGATTCGCCCGCTGAAGCCAGAGGATGAACCCACGCTTTGGGAGATGCTGTTTTTGGCCGTGAATCGCGAAGGTGAATCTGCCGACCGCGAAGTGGTCCGCCGGCCGGAGCTCGCGCGCTATGTCGAGGGCTGGGGACGCGAAGGCGATCGTGGCTTCGTCGCGCAAGAGCTGGAGAATGGACCGGTGCTCGGCGCCGCCTGGTTGCGTCTCCCGATTGGCGAACACAAAGGCTACGGGTTCGTCGATGAAGGGACGCCGGAGCTCGCGTTCGCGGTCCATCCAGCACATCGGCAACGCGGCATCGCGACCGCTTTGCTCACACAGCTCGCGCGATCAACCGTCGATGAAGAAGCCATCTCACTGAGCGCCGCCGCAGGGAATCCAGCGCGGCGGCTCTACGAACGGTTCGGGTTCAAGGTGGTTCAGGAAAGTCCTGAAGCGATCAAGATGCAGCGCTGATTGCGCCGCGTTTTCGCCAGACGATCACGGCGGCAATCAGCGTCGTCACGACAAGGCCGATGCCGAACTCATCGATCACGTACTTGGCCGAGCCGTTATCGCTCGTCAGTGGCGTGAGGATGGATTGAATCCAGAGATTGTGGCTGCCGTGCATCAACGCGGCGGGCCAAAGGCTGCGTGACCGGAGCGTGATCCAGGCGAAGATAAAACTTTCCGCCACGACGCCGAGCGTGAAGCAGCTCAGGCCCAACCAGACCGGCGTGCCGGCGTTGTAGTCGGCGAAGATGAGGACGGGGAAATGATAGATCGCCCACATCGCGCCGCTGATTAGGCTAACGCCGGTGAAGCTGGTCACCTTCGCGAGTTCTGGGACGAGGAACCCGCGCCAGCCGATTTCTTCGCCGAGCGCCCGCGACGTTTTCCCAACCAATCCCAACGTCCCGGTGAAGAGGACGAAGAGCGCGATGACCGCGGATCGCGGCAGGCCTGCCCAGCCGAATGTGGTGGCGATTTGCCTAACGAATTGATCGGGCGCGAAGCTTCCGATGCCGTCATCCAGACCGCAAGGTAAACGGGCAACGCGTAAGCAATCGGGATGAGGTAGGCGAGCCAAGCGTACTTCGCGCCGCCCCAGCGCCACGCGATTTCGCTGATCCGTTCGCCGAAGATTCGCTTCGTCAGCAGCGCGGCGAAGGCCGGGCTCCACATCGAGCCGGTGACGTAAAGGAGGTTTCCGGCGTCGAGTTTCCCAGCGTGAATCGCAAAGGCGCTGAACGTGCCACTGAACAGAAGCGTGAGCAGATAATAGCAGCCGATCTTCCTCCATGACCTCGCGCGTGCTTCGCTCATCGCCGCAGCTTGAATGATTGCGGCCTGATTCTCCACTCGTTAGGCTCGGCAAGATGAGCGGAGTGATCGTCATCGTCGCCTATCGACCGAAGCCCGGGAAGAAAACGGAGCTACTCGAACTCGTGCGCAGCCGCGTCCCGATTCTGAGGAAGGAAGGGCTCGTGACCGATCGC
>JALZAD010000333.1 GCA_030948555.1 Verrucomicrobiota bacterium
GAGCTGGCTCGGCAGGTGTTTCGCGCGATGACCCATTCCCACACGCTCAAGCGCAGTGATGACGTGCTCCTTACGCTCGCTCGCCGGCATGCCGCGATAGGTCAGCGGGAGCTCGACGTTCTCGTAAACCGTGAGGTCGCCGATGAGATTGAAGCTCTGGAAGATGAAGCCGATCTCGCGATTGCGGATGCGCGCACGCTCCGGGAACGAGAGGTTCGCGACCTCCGTGCCCTTCAGCGTGTAGCTCCCGCCGCTCGGCGTATCGAGCAGGCCGAGGATCGAAAGCAGGGTGGATTTTCCGCAGCCCGACGGGCCGGCGATCGAGATGTATTCGCCTTTTCTGATGTCGAGATGAATGCCGGACAAGGCGTGCGTTTCGACTTCGTCGGTCAGAAAAACCTTCGTGACGTCTTCGAGATGGATGAGGGTGTTGCCGTTCGTGCCGTTGCTCGGCGAGCGGCGTTCTTCAGTCAGGGTTTCAGTGGGCATGGGTTTGTTTGGGTTAGGCTAAGTGGAAGCTGGGGCGTGGTTAATTGAGGCGGATGCGATCGTGCGCATCCATCGCGCTGGTGTCCGAGAGAATGACCTGATCGCCAGGTTGCAGGCCGCTCAGGATCTCGATCGTGTTCACTGAGCTGCGGCCGAGTTTGACCGGCGTGCGAGTGGCTTCGGAGGTGCCGGGCTCGAGTTTGAAGATGCCGACGGTGTTGTTCTCCTGGCCGAACGCTGGACGACCGACGTAGATCACATCATCCAGACGTTCCAGCTCGATGGTTCCGTCTACGCTGAGGTCGGGACGCGCGCCTTTCGGCAGGTCGCCGTCCATCGCGACGTCGACTTTGACGGTGCCTTGCTCGACCGCGGGATCGACCCGGATGACGTGGCCTTCAACCACGCCGTTGCGCGTGTCGATGCTGGCCTTCTGGTTGATCTGAATGTCCTTGGCCTGCGTCTCCGCGATCTTGATCTCCGCCTTCAACTTCGTCGGATCAGCCACGCGAGCGATGTTCGTTCCAGGCGTGACGCGCTGGCCGACTTCGACGGGCAACTGTTGCAGCACGCCGGTAAAACTCGCGCGCACCTTGAGCTGCTCCATCTGCTCTTTCTTAAGCAACGCGTTCGCCTTCGCCTGGTCGACCGCGGCCTGCTTAGCCGCGATCTGCGGCTCGATGTTCTGCTGCGCGAAGTTGTAGCGCTTCGCTTCGATTTCGTCGCGAGCATGTAGGTCTTCGGCTTTGATCTTCGAAGTCTTGTGCACGAGCTCCGAGACGAGCCCGTTTTTTGAAAGCTGGTCGTTCGTCTCGTTCTCCATTTTCGCCTGCTGGAACTCGGAGTGGACCTTCGCGGCGTTCGCTTCCTGCTCGAGCAACTCCCGCTGCAAAGTCGCGCGCAACGTGGTCAACTCGGCCTCCGCCGCGGTGTATTGCGATTGCGCATCACGCGCGGCTTGCTCGACTTCAGGACTCGTTAGCTCAACGAGCACCGTGTCTGGCTCAACGCGCCCACCGGGACGAACCACGATCTTGTCCACGCGCGCTTCTGTGCGCGCCGCGATCCAGCGAATCTCTTCCGGCACCAGCGTGCCGAGACCGCGCACCTGGCGCACCATCGGTCCGCGCTTCACGGTGTCGATCCAGACGGTCGAACGATCGATGCTCGGCACGGCCGGCTTTAAACGCGAGAGGCCGAGCGTGATCAGCACGAGCGCGACGGTGCCGCCCGCGATCATCATGATGCGCTTTTGCTTCTTCTTCTTCGCCACGCCCGCGCGCGGCACATCCATCGTGTTACTGGCTTGAGTAAATCCGCTTGGGCGCACGATCGTGTGGTCTTCCTTGGTCTTTAAATTCGGTTGCATGGGAGCTGTCCCTTACAGGACTCCGTAGACGAATTGGACCAGACCGCGCATGCCCTCGATCACCGGCACCGCGGAGGTGACAAAGATGAGCGCGAAGAAAGCTGCTTCCGTCACGAAGTGGCCGCGCGCTTCACCTTCGAAATACTCCTCGCTGATGGCGCGGATCGAAGGACGCCGCCGCTCGTTGCCGCCTCCGGAATAATCGCGCCCAAACGAACGCGCCTGATATGCGCAGTCGGTCTTCGGGAATCGGGCGCTCGGGCGCACGACGCCCACCGGCTCACGGCGGCTCGTGTTGGTGATTTGCGGCAGTGGCTTCATTGGTGGCTTTCCTGTGTGATGCGGTCTGAATCGTCTTCGGATTCAAAAAATTGGACTGGGTTCGCGCACCTTATTGCAATGGCCGTGCCACGCTGCGGAAGAGAGTTACAACGTTCGCCTCGCGAGTTGTTTACGGGGAGCGGCATTGTTCGGAACTCCGAGGCCGAACGCCGGTTGTGGGATTTCGGTGTCCCGCTCATGGGACAACTGGATCGACGTGCGGAAGCACGTCCGCGATTGCACCTACTTCGGCAGGCGGATCAACGCTTCGCAGCCGTGCCGACCTCTGCGATTCACCAGCGTGAGCGAACCGCCGTGCGCTTCGGCGATCTGCCGGCTGAGCGTGAGGCCGATGCCTGAACCGCCCGGCTTCGTGGTGAAAAACGGCACGAATAGATTGGTCGGGTTCATGATGCCGTGCCCTTCGTCCTGCACGTAGATCTCGACGCATTCCGAGATTTCGCGCCAGCCGATCAAGACGCCGCCGCCCGTCTCGAGCGATGCATCGACCGCGTTATGCAGAATGTTGATCAGGAGCTGCTCGAGTTGCGCTGCGTCCGCGCGAATCTCGAGATCGCGACCGGGTGAAACCTTGACCGGCAAGCGCGTCTCCAGGTTGGCCACTCGCCTAACGAGTCCTTGCAGATCGAGCGGCTTCTTCTCCGGCGCGGGTAAGCGCGCGAGCCGCGCATATGCCTGCATGAAGCGGCTCAACGAATCCGCGCGCGTCGCGATCACGTTCAATCCGCTGCGCGCGTCGTCCTGCCAATCCGGCGGCGGCGGATCACGGCGCAGCAATGTCTCGAGGCTGCCGGCGATCGACTTAATCGGCGCGAGCGAGTTGTTCATCTCGTGGCCGAGCACGCGCACGATGCGCTGCCACGCGTTGCGCTCTTCCTCGCGCAGCGTCTTGCTGAGGTCGGTTAACACGACCATCTCGTGCGGCAAACCGCGTTCCCGAAACGTGCTGCGTCGCACGCCCCAGCGCCCCGCTCCCCCCGGAAAACTCAGGGTCAAGGGCGCGTCCTGATCCGCATCGAGAACGTTGTCGAGCCCCAGATCACTTGCGCGCCGGCCTAACAACTTGTCGATCGGTTGCGCCAGCAGGTGCTCGCCCGCGCGATTGACCAGGCGCAAGCGGCGTTCGGTGTCAAAGGTGAAAACGCAGACATCGATCTCGGCCATGATCGTGCGGAGCAAAGCCGTCGCCTCGAACGCGCCGAGACGCTGCGTGCGCAACGTTTCGCCGAGCGCATTGATCTCAAGCAAAACTTCGCCAAGCACGTCGTCCGACTTCGCGCCGCGGGCGCGGATCGAGTAATCGCCTTCACGCAACGCGGCGAGCAGGTTTGTCATCGTCTGGAGCGGGCGAATGAGGTGCTCGCGCGCGCTCATGATGAAGCCGAGCGCGCAGCCAACGATGAGCAGCGTCAACGTCCATTGCACCTTCGGCGTGAAGTCGCCGAACCACAGGATCGCCAGCGCCACAATCGCCGCCGGAGCGACCGCGCCCACCACCAGCCAGGTGATGCGCCCTTCAAAAGTGAAGCGATGCCGGAGCTTGCGCGTGCCGGGTCGCTGGAACTCGCTCATCGGCCGCGCGACGCCGGCTTACAGGCCATGTTGCTGCAGCCGCCGATAGAATGCGCTGCGGCTCAGCCCGAGCGCTTCCGCGGCGCGTCGCGCATTGCCATCGAAACGCTGCAGCGCCTTCTTGATCAGGAACGCTTCGACTTCTTCGAGGCTCATGTCCTCGAGCCGCGCGCCGTCTTCGCGAGCACTCGTTAGGCCGAGATCATTCGCTTTTACGAGCTGGCCTTGCGTCATGAGCACCGCGCGCTCAATGACGTGATCCAGCTCACGCACATTACCCGGCCAATGATGCTGCATGAGAAGATCGCGCGTCTTCTCGTCGAAGCCGGTGAGGTGTTTGCGATAACGCGTCGCGTGCGATCGCAGGAAGCTGTTCGCGAGCGGCATGATGTCTTCGCGGCGCTCGCGTAACGGCGGCAGCGAGACTTCGATCGTGTTCAGACGGAAGAGCAAATCCTGCCGGAATTTCCCCGCGCTGACTTCGTCGTGGAGGTTCGCGTTCGTCGCCGAAATGATCCGCACATTGGCGTGCAATGTTTTCGATGAACCGACGCGCTCGAATTCTCCCGTCTCGATCACGCGCAGCAGTTTTGCCTGCAGGTTGAGCGGGATATTCGCGATCTCGTCCATGAAGAGCGTGCTCTCATCCGCGAGCTCGAAGCGGCCGGCGCGATCCGTCTTCGCGTCCGTGAACGCGCCTTTCACATGGCCGAACAATTCGCTCTCGAAAATGCCTTCCGAGAGGCCGCCCATGTTCACTGTGATCATGCTGTGCGAGCCGCGGTTCGAGAGCGCATGAATGGCGCGCGCGACCAAACCTTTCCCGGTTCCGTTCTCGCCCGTGACGAGCACGTTCGCGTCCGAAGGCGCCACGCGTGAGACCAACTCCAGCACCGGCCGCATGCGTGGAGATTCGGCAATGATGTTCGGCGCGTTGCCGCGCAGCAGTTGATTCGCGGCCTCGAGTTTGCGGCCTTTTCGCAAGGCCGCGGACAACTCGAGCTGCGTCCGCACGACCGCGAGCAACCGCTCGTTATCCCACGGCTTCGGCACAAAATCGCGCGCCCCGCGCTTCATCGCTTCGACCGCCAGATCGATTGTCGCCCAGGCCGTCATCACGACGACCGGCAGCGTGTTATCGAGCGCCTGAATCTTCGGAATGACCTCGAGCCCTTCCTGACCCGAGGTCGTGTCGCGGGTGTAATTGAGGTCCATCAAGAGCAGCGCGTACTCGCGCTTCTCGAGCGCCTGAAACGCGCCCGCGAGCGAGGTGACCGCATCCGTTTGATGCCCTTCGCCCTTCAACAAAATGCGCAAGGCCTCGAGCACATCGGTCTGGTCATCTGCGATCAGAATCCTGGCCATGGCGCTAACGATGAACCGCGTTTCCGCGAGAGTGTCAATCGCGGCGCGACCGCTTGAATGTGCAGATGCGTTCTCCGTCTACCTGCTCGGGAAGTTGAAAATCATGAGGGAAATCTTTCGTTCTAGTGCGACTTGGAAATGGCTGCTCGTCGGCCTGGGGCTGGTCGCGCTTGTCATCGCCGCGCGCGCCTTTCCGCTGCTCGATTGGGTCAAGTCGCTCGCGCAATGGGCGCAGGGATTCGGCACTGCGGGCGCGCTGATTTACGGCATCGTCTTCGGCCTCATCTCCGTGCTCATGGTGCCTTGTTTGCCGCTCACCATCATGGCCGGTTTTACCTTCGGGATGTTCAACGGCTTGCTCGCCGTGATCTTCGGAATATCACTCGGCGCGGCCGGCGGATTTCTCTTCGCACGCTATCTGGCGCGTGGTGCGGTCGCGGAAAAAATCGCGCGGCATCCGCGCTTCAGCGCGATCGACGAAACCATCTCTCGCGACGGCTGGAAGATCATCGGCCTGCTCCGGATGTGCCCCGTGCCGTTCGGCCTAACGAATTATCTCTACGGCCTGACCGGCGTCGGATTCTGGCGTTACATGGGCGCGTCGCTCGTGGGAATGCTGCCGGGCAGTGTGGCGTTCGTTTACTTCGGCGCGTTCGGAAAGCAGACCCTCGAAGGTGGGCGCGATCCGATCCAATACGCACTCGGCGGGCTGACTGTGATCGCGATGATTGCTGTCACTATCATCCTCGGACGGATTGCCCGCCGCACGGCTGGTGCAGATCTCGACGGCGGCGAAATGGCCGCAGGCGAAGCGATCTAAATCAGGGGCCGACGATTCCACGCCCCTGTCATCCTGAGGCTGGCGAAGCGCGCCGAAGGACCTCGCACAGGATGCATGGATCGTCTTCGACCATTCGTTAGGCCAAGCACCCTGTGCGAGGTCCCTCGCCGTCTCCGCGGCTCGGGATGACAGGCTGGATCAGTCGTAGCACTCAAGGTACTTGATTCCTGAGCCAGTGTTGAAGATCACGACGCGCTCGTCCCGTCCGATCTTCCCCTGATCGATCAACGGCTGCAGTGCGGCGAAGCAGGCCGCGCCTTCCGGTGCAACGAAGAGTCCTTCGCTCGCGCCGACTTCGCGCGTGACGCGGATCATCTCTTCATCGTCGATCGTGATCGCGCCACCGCCGGACTCGCGCAGGATCCGTAGCATGATGAAATCGCCGACCGCTTTCGGCACGCGCAGACCGGAGGCAGCGGTGTGTGCGTTTGGAAACTCGGCCGCGAATTCTTCGCCCGCTTCAAACGCGCGCACGATCGGCGCGCAGCCGCTCGCCTGCACGGTGAACATGCGTGGCCGTTTCGACCCGATCCAGCCTAACGACTCCATTTCGTCGAACGCTTTCCACATCCCGATCAGCCCGGTGCCGCCGCCGGTCGGATAAAGCACCACGTCGGGCAGTTCCCAGTCGAGCTGCTCGGCCAATTCGTAGCCGAGCGTCTTCTTTCCTTCCACGCGATACGGCTCCTTCAAGGTCGACATGTCGAACCAGCCTTCCGCCTGTTTCCGCTTTGCAATCTCCGCGCCGCAATCGGTGATGAGCCCGTCGATCAAGGTGACGTGCGCACCGACTTCGCGGCATTCGATGATGTTCGCCCGCGGCGTGTCACTCGGCATGAAAACATGCGCTTCGAGGCCGGCGCGCGCCGCGTAAGCGGCCATCGCGCCGCCGGCGTTTCCAGCGCTGGGGACGGCAAGTTTGGACGCGCCAAGGTGCTTCGCCATCGAGACGGCCGTGGTCATTCCACGTGCCTTGAAGCTCTGCGTTGGATTAACGGATTCGTCTTTAACCAAAAGACTCGTTAGGCCAAATCGCTCGCCGAAACGGCGCGCCTTGAGCAGCGGCGTTCCACCTTCGCCTAACGAGACTGGCTCGACCTCAAGCGGCAGCGGCAAGACTTCGCGATAGCGCCAGAGCGAACGCTCGCGCGTCTTCAGCGCGTCTTTCGTAAGGACCCGCCCAACCGCGTCGAGATCGTACTTCGGGAAGAGCGGCTTCGCGCAATTTGTGCAGAGATTCTGCAGCTTCGCCGCGTCGTGGCGCAGTCCGCATGCGGTACACTCAAGATAACTGAGGAAGGTGGGCATCGCTTGGCGGCCACTGTTCCATCGAAACCGGTGAGGTGACAACGGCGTTACTTTTCACCGCTCGACGCGGAGAAAGGAGGAAGCATGAGTAGCAGCCGAAATCGACTCCCCATCTGACTCCGTTCCTATGCGCACCAAATTCCTCCTCCTCGTTTTGATCTTAGCCGCAGCCGCTTCCCGCTCGAGCGCGATCACTTACCATCTGACCGACCTCGGGATTCCTAACGGGCAGCAGATTATCGCGCCCGCAGCGCTCAACAATCAGGGGCAGGTCGCCGCGAGCACCGAGTATTTCGCTTTCCGCTTCAGCAACGGGGCCTGGCAAAATCTTGGAGTTTTAGCCGGTGGCACAACGAGCAGCGCGGCCGCGATCAACCGCCTCGGTCAGGTCGTCGGCAGCTCGCAATTCCAAAACGGCGGCGCGATCCGCCACGCGACCCTCTACGACAATGGCGCCGTGACCGATCTCGGCACGCTCTCGACCTACGGCGAATACAGCTTCGGGCGGGGCATTAATGCCTCCGGTCAGGTCGTCGGCTCTGTTTCCATCAGCGCAAGCTCGAGCACCACCCACGGATTTATCTGGGCCGCGAGCAACGGGATTCGTGAGCTCGACCCACGCGCTGGCGGCGCTACCAGCATCAATGACGCCGGCATGGTCACAGGCACCTGGCGCGCGCCGAATACCGCGAGCGCGAAACACGCTTACATCTGGGAGCAGGCCGCAGGCGTGCGCGACATCGGCACGTTGGTCCCGCCGCCGAGCGATGGAAATCCCTACAACCAGACCTTCAGTTCTGGCGCCTTTATCAATAACAACGGCCACGTTGTCGGCAGTTCCTCGATCAACAACTTTGACAACCGCAACCACGCCTTCCTCTACGACGGCACGACCATAAAAGATCTCGGCTCGCTCGGGCCTAACGATTTCTACAGCGACCGCAGCTCCGCTTCGTCCGTGAACAGCTACGACGAAGTCGTCGGCGGAACCTATCGGCCGTACACGGGCGGCGCACTCTACGCCGTCGCGTTTGTTTATCGGAACGGCACCATGTTCGATCTCGAGACGCTGGTCGACAGCTCGGGCAGCGACTACCGGCTCAGCAGCGCCGTCTCGATCAACGACCGGGGCGAGATCCTGGTCGATGCAATCAAAGTCTCGACGAATGAACGGCGAGCCGTCCTGCTCGTCCCGAACTCCGTCGCAGCCAGCTTCACCAATCTGATGGACAGCACGGGTGGCGCGCACACCGGCTTCGGGCCATGGCCATCAATCAACAACAATGGCGACGTCGCATTCTACGCGGAAGGCGGCACGTCCCCGACCGGCGCTTACAAGCGGTCGAGCATTGGGACGGTTGTTTTCGTTGCGGACGCGAACAACGGCGCGCCGTCAATCAACGATCTGGGCGAACTGACCTCCCGTCGGCTGACCAGCGGCGTTACGGAAGAGATTTACAAAGGAACGGGACCTTTGCCGGCCGTGGTTGCGCAGGCCCAATCAAGCGGGCCCACCGGATCGTTCCGCCTCTTCAGCGGCTATCCTTACCTGGCGGATAGCACCGGGATCGAAGTCTTCTATGCCGAGATGAATCCGCTCAACCCGCGCCGTCGCGGCATCTACTCCTCGCCCGGCAGCGGCACGGCCAGCCTGGTGGTCGATAACACCAGCGTCTTATCGTATTTCGGCGACAACCCAAGCGTCAATAACGCGGGCAGCGTGGCCTTCATCGGCACCCTCACCACGACGGAGAGCGGCCTCTTCGTTGGCAAAGTGGGCGGGAACAACGCAGCCACCAAGCTGATCACCGATCAGACGAGCAACCTTTTAAAATTCGAAAGCAGCCCTTCGATCAATAACCGCCGCCAGATCGCCTTCGAGGCCTACCGGAAG
This sequence comes from Verrucomicrobiota bacterium, assembly GCA_030948555.1. GTDB lineage: Bacteria > Verrucomicrobiota > Verrucomicrobiia > Chthoniobacterales > UBA10450 > JACCTI01. The sequence continues at coordinate 9,181 of JALZAD010000333.1, forward strand.
GACACCGGCATGCCGGTGATCTATGAGATCAACGAAGACGGCACCCGCGCGCATAAGCTGGCGGACGCGGCGGAGTCATATTTCTCCGACTTCCGTGCGCCGATGATGAACGACGTCGGAACCGTCGCCTTCATCGGCTACGTCAAAAACGGCACCCGCGGAATTTTCATCGGCGGTGCTGCGCTTGCCGACAAGGTGATCGCGGAAGGCGATCCGCTGTTTGGCTCGACTGTGACGAGCGTGAGTTTCTTCCATGGCCTGAACGACCGCAATCAAATCGCTTTTTACTACTCGTTAGCCGACGGCCGGAGCGGCATCGCCCGCGCCGATCTCAATCTTCCGGGAACGCCGACGCAGGTTGGTTCGCGCACGAGTCATGGCGACGCGGGACTCTTCGATATCAACCTGCCGACCACCGGCACTCCCGGGATCGAACCACGCGCAGTCGCGAACGGCGAATACCACGTGGCCATCACCTTCCCTGAAGCGGTCACCTTCAGCGACGTGGCCGTTGCCGCCGGACCTGGCGGGAGCGCAAGCCTCTTCGGCCCGCCGGCCATGACCACCGACTTCAAGCAAATCATCGTGAACCTGACTGGCGTAAC
>JALZAD010000348.1 GCA_030948555.1 Verrucomicrobiota bacterium
CCCCGGCTTGGTGGGGATCGCGCCCGGCAACGGGGTGATCATGATCGCGCCCGTTTCGGTTTGCCACCAGGTATCCACGATCGGGCAGCGGCCGCCGCCGATCTTCTCGTGGTACCACATCCAGGCCTCGGGGTTGATCGGCTCACCCACGCTGCCTAACAAACGCAGCGATGAGAGGTCGTGCTTCTTCAGCCATTGATCGCCCCAACGGATGAAAGCGCGGATCGCGGTCGGCGCGGTGTAGAGAATCGTGACCGAATATTCTTCCACGATCTTCCAGAACCGATCCGGCTCGGGCCAGTTCGGCGCGCCTTCGTACATGACGCTCGTCGCGCCGTTCAGCAGCGGTCCGTAGACAACGTAGCTGTGGCCGGTGACCCAGCCGATATCGGCCGTGCACCAGTAGACGTCGCTGTCGCGCAGATCGAAGACGTACTTCGTCGTGGAATAAATACCGACCAAATACCCGCCCGTGGTGTGGAGGATTCCCTTCGGTTTTCCGGTCGAGCCGCTGGTGTAAAGGATGTAAAGCGGATGCTCGCTATTGACCGGCACCGGCTCGCATTTCGCGTCGACGTACTCGAGCTCGCGATGCCACCAAACATCGCGGCCTTCCTCGATGTGGATGTCGTTGCCCGCGCGACGAAACACGATCACGCGCTTCACGGAATGCTCGCCAGTTAACGCTTCGTCGACATTGCGCTTCAGCGGGACGATCGCACCGCGCCGATATCCGCCATCCGCCGTCACGACCGCAACCGCGCCGCTGTCGGCAATGCGGTCGCGGATCGCATCCGCGCTGAATCCGCCGAAGATGACCGAGTGCACCGCGCCGATCCGCGTGCAGGCGAGCATTGCAATTGCCGCTTCCGGAATCGCCGGCATGTAGATGATGACGCGGTCGCCTTTGCTGACGCAGTTGCGCTTCAGCACGTTCGCGAATCGGCAGACCTCGCGATGCAGCTGCTGATAAGTGAGAACGCGTTTGTCGCCCGGCTCACCTTCCCAGATGATCGCCGCTTTGTTCTTGCAGGCGCCGTGCAGATGGCGATCGAGACAGTTCTCCGAAACGTTCAGCTCGCCGCCGACGAACCATTTTGCGAACGGCGCCTTCCACTCCAGGACCTCGTCCCATTTGCGCTGCCAGCAGAGCTCCTTCGCCTCCTTCGCCCAGAACTTCTCGGGTGACTTGATCGACTTGCGGTAAAGCTTCTCGTACTCCTCGAAGCTGCCGATCCGAGCGTGCTTCGCGAAAGCCTTCGCCGGCTTGAATACGCGCTCTTCGATCAGGTGCGATTCGATCGTCGTTTCCATGGCAGCGCTACAGTAGCGCAAGGCCGCGGGATGGACGCAAAGAAACAAGCGGCACGGACGCTGGCTCAGCATATCCGCGCCAGGCAGTTGCCAGCTGCGCTTTGGGGCAACCAAAGAACCGCTGCGAGGCGAACTCTGTTTCATGAAGAGCTACCGAGCGTTCGCTGTTGTTTTGGTCCTGTCCGTCGTCAGTGCATTGAGCGCGCGAGCCGCGAGCACTGCTTTCGATCACGCGCCGAATAATCCATACGGCAGCACGATGACCTGGAACACCGGCGACAACGGCGGGATCGGTTTCAGTGCGTGGGCGTTGACGACGGCGAATGCGAACGGCAGTACAGCCGGCTTCTTCATCGGATCATCTGCGAGCAACGGCGGAGTAGGGAACATCGGCAGCATCGCCTGGGGCATGTATGCGAATAGCGGCGATGTCGCGCTGGCGACGCGGATGTTCACCGCGGGCGGGCCAAACGCCGCGGCCGAGCTCGTGGCCGGTCAGCAATTCGGGGTCGCGATGGACAACGGCAACATCGATGCGAACGGCACCGTCGGATTCAATCTCTTCAACGCGAACGGCGTCGACCGTTTGACGTTCGAGTTCGCGGGCGGCTCCACGAACTACGTTTACAATCTCGGCGACGGCGTGGCGCGCGATACGGGCGTGCCTTTCACCCGGGATGGGCTCCAGATTCTGCTCACGATCGGGGCGAACAACGCGTTCCGTCTCGACATCACGCAAGTGCAAGGGCCGACGACGTCGATCACGGGCACGTTGGCCGCGTCGGATATCGATCGCTTTCAGTTTTTCAATAACAGCGCCGGTGGCGGGAGCGCGAACGATCTCTACTTCAATGACGTTTCCGTCGGAACCTTGCCGACACCGGTGGTTTCGGGCGCTGTCTCGCGGAAGGACCATGCCGGGACAACGTTTGACGTGCCGCTCCCGCTGACGGGCACGCGCGGAATCGAGCCGCGTTCCGGCGGCCCCACGGGTGATTACACACTGGTGGTCAGCTTCACGAGCAACGTCACCGTGGTCGCGAACCCCGCCGCGGAAGTCATCTCCGGAACAGGGATCATCGGCAGCGGTGGTCTCAGTAATGGCAACGCCGTGACGGTGAGCGGATCGACCGTGACGATCCCGCTGACGAATGTCGCCGATCAGCAAAACCTCCAGGTTCGCCTGAACGGAGTGAACGGCGGGACAAGCGTGATCATCCCGATGGGGGTGTTGATCGGGGACACAAACACGGATGGGTTGGTGAATGCAGCCGATGCAACCGTGACGCGGAACAGCTCCGGCAGCAGCTTGACTAGCTCAACCTTCCGTTCGGACGTCAACGTTGACGGATCCATCAACGCCGCTGATTCGACCGTCGTACGCAACCGCTCCGGCAATTTCCTGCCCGCAACGCCGACACCACGGCGCGACTTGTCTGGCACGAGCAGAGCGTCCAACGTCGCACCATGAGCGATCACGTTTATAAAAAGATCGAGCTCGTCGGTTCTTCGCCGACCAGCATCGAGGATGCAGTAGCAAACGCGGTCGCCCGCGCGGGACAGACGGTGCGCAACATGCGCTGGCTCGAAGTCGTCGAGACGCGCGGCCATCTTGAAGAAGGCCGGATCGCGCACTGGCAGGTGACGGTGAAGATCGGCTTCACCCTCGACTGAGGACGAACGCCATTCCGGAGCGAAGTCCCCGGAGCCGCGCGGGACGACGAAACTGCACCGACGGGGTCCCTCGACTCCGCTGGGGATGACTAGACCGCTTCCTGGTCTTGCGCGGCCTGGTAGAGCTTGGTCGCGCCGTAGATCAGGATCGCGGGCTTCAGCGCCATGAGCGAGAGACGGGTCAGCCCTCCGAAGATGCGGAAGATCGGCAGCCGGTCGAGAACGAGCCCTGCCAGAACGGCGTAGCCAACTGCGCGCGTCGGATTTTCGCGCACGAAATCCTCCGTCTGCTCGAGGATCTGCTGGAATTGGTCGCGCGTGTAGCGCATGCCGCGCTCCGCGTAGTCTTGAGTATCGGCAAGTTGTTCGTCCATGACGTTAGAGATTCGAATGCCGCGCCCGTTCTGCGCGTTTCAAATACGGCGCCTTATTCCGCGGTAGCGGCGCCGATGACCGTCGACGTTCAAGGATGTCGCCGCGACGGAAATCAGCGCAAGGTTAGCCACACTGTCCGCGCGCCCACTTCCGCCGGAAAATCCGGCTGCGGCGGCGTACGATGGAGCGTTCCCGCCCGTCGCGTTGCCTTCAGGCAGAACTTCGCCATGACCTCGAGTGTGCGTTCGTCCAGGCTGGTGCAGTTAGTCGAAAGCAGGATGTGCGCGTCGCGATCGACCACCTCCAACGCCGCAAGCAACAGCGTCTCGAAATCGCGCTCGACCTGGAAAGACCTCCCGCGATGCGATCGTGAGAAAGTCGGCGGATCGAGGATCACGATGTCGAACTTCTCGCCCTTCCGAGTCAGCCGTGGCAGATACTCGAGCACGTCCTCGGCGATGAATTTGTGCTCTTTCCCGAGCAGCCCGTTGAGCGCGAAGTTTTCCTTCCCGCGGTTGAGAGATTTTTTCGAGAGATCAACGCTGACCGTTGTCGCGCCCGCGCTCGCCGCCGCGACCGAGAACGCGCAGGTGTAAGCGAAACAGTTCAGCACTTTCTTCGGCTTCGCGTCGCGCACGAAGGTGCGATTCTCGCGCTGATCGATGAACAACCCCACCGAGTAGCCGGTTTGAAAATCGATCTCGTAACGCAGCCCGCGCTCCGTCGCGATCGTCTGAAGGTCCGCCATTTCTTCGCCATGAATCAGACGCGGCGATTCGCGTTCCGCATTCTGAATGGGCAGGAAGCGTGCGAAGATCCGCCGCACCTTCAGCCCGCTCGATGCCGCCCAGAGGAAAAGCTCAGTCATCAGGCGCTCCTGCGCGACGATCGTCTTGTAGGAGATGAGCACGTCCGGCCCGTACACCTCCACCCAGCCGTCATCGAACGTGCAAAGGCGGAACGCATCTGTCGCTTCCGCCTCGAACGCCTGCAACTGCACAGGCGCGATCCATTCGCACATTTTCATCGGCGGCCGTCCTGAAGAAGAATCGTGATAGGGGTGGCAGGTGCGCGGCTGGTTTGGCATCGTGCGCCAGCCGATCCGCTCGACGATGCAAAAAGTGACCGTCCGCGTTCCCGCCAGCACCTCGAATTTCGGGCCGGGATTCGATTGTCTTGGCGCCGCGCTGCGGATTTATAACGAGGTCACGGTGTCGCGTGGCGGGCGTGAGAACCCGGCCGCGATGATTGCGGAAGCGGCCGATGTCTTCTTCGCCCACGCACGAAAACGCAGCTTTCGTTTCGATGCTGCAATCAGCGGCGATGTTCCGGTTTCGCGCGGACTCGGCAGCAGCGTCACCGTGCGGCTCGGCGTCATGCATGGCTTAAATCACTTGTTAGGCAACGTCCTTTCGCGCGAGGAAATCTTCCGCATCTGCGCGGAACTCGAAGGTCATCCGGACAACGCCGGCCCGGCGGAGTTCGGCGGATTCAACGTGATCAGGGGAAGCGACCGGCAGCGGTTCGCGGTCGCGGAGAAGTTGAAGTTCGTTTTGCTTGTTCCCGACTTCGAAGTCTCGACAAAGGAGGCGCGCGCGCTTCTTCCTGCTCAGATCGACCGACGCAGCGCCGTCGCGAGTTGCGGCAACGCGTGCGCGATTACCGCCGCTTTCGCGTCAGCCAAATACGAGAAGATGCGCGGCGCGTTCGCGGACGGATTGCATCAACCGTTTCGCGAGCCACTGATTCCATTCTTCCCCGACGTCGTCTCGGCCGCGGAGAACGCGGGCGCACTCGGCGCGTTTCTGAGCGGTTCCGGGTCGACGATCGCGGCTGTGACTTTGCGCAACCCGGAGAAGATCGCGCGCGCCATGAGCGAAGCTGCCTCCGCCGCGGCGCAAACCATTATAACAACCGCCGATAATCGCGGGACCGTCATACTGCGATGAGCCAACGCACGGAAAGCCTAGAGCAGTTTGCGATCGACGTGATTCTCGAGCGTCGTCACGGCTTCCGCGCCTCATTGCTGCGCGCTTTTCTCTACGCCCTCTCGTTCATCTACGAAGGGGCCGTGCAGCTGCGCCTCTTCCTCTATCGCCATCGCATTCTCCGTGAACGCGCGCTTGGTTGCCTCGTTATCAGCATCGGAAATTTGACCGTCGGCGGCACGGGCAAAACGCCGATCGTGGAGAAGTTCGCACGTGCGCTGCGCACCGGCGGACGTCGGGTGGCGATCCTAAGCCGTGGCTACAAAAGCATTCCGCCGCCGCCGGGAAAACGGACAGGATTGCTGCGCAGGAAGCCGAAGGTGCCGCCGCGCGTGGTCTCCGATGGCAAGTCGCTTCTGCTCGACTCGGCAACGGCCGGCGACGAGCCCTACATGCTGGCGAACAACCTCAAGGACGTGATCGTTCTGGTCGACAAAGATCGCGTGAAGAGCGGCCTTTACGCGATCAAGGAACTCGGTGCCGACACGTTACTGCTC
>JALZAD010000365.1 GCA_030948555.1 Verrucomicrobiota bacterium
ACCTCACACAGGGTGCTTGGCTTACGACTGCGTGATGAACATCCAAACACCCTGTGCGAGGTCCTTCGGCGCGCTTCGCCAGCCTTAGGATGACGCGCCGGCGGAAGATTCGGCATTCTACTTCGCTAGTTCCCGCAGGACCGCTTTGTTCAAGCGAATCCCGGCTTCGAAGTTCTCCAGCGGGAAGTTCTCGTTAGGCGAATGCGCGCGGCAATCCGCGAGCGCGAGTCCGATCAGCAACGTCTCCGCGCCAAGAATGGTGCGGAATTGCGACGTGATCGGAATGCTTCCGCCCTCGCGGATGAGCGCGGGTTCTTTGCCGTCGAATGCTTCACGCAACGCGCGTTGCGCCGCCTGTCCGACTCCGGAATGCGGGTCGGTTAAGTACCACGGACCGCTATGACCGTCCGTGATCTCCATCGTGACACCCGGCGGGCAATGCTTCCGCAGATGCTTCTTGGCCAGCTCGAGGATCTCCGGGCCGTCCTGATTCGGCACCAGACGGAAGGTCAGTTTCGCCATCGCGTGACTCGCGATCACCGTCTTCGTCCCCTGCCCCTGATAACCGCCGCCGATGCCGTTAATCTCCGCGGTCGGCCGGGCCCAAAGTCGTTCCATCGTGCTGTAACCTTCTTCGCCGAAAAGGGCGGGCGCGCCGGTCTCGATCAGCACTTCCTGGTCGCCATCGATCGGCAGCTTGCGCCACATCTCGCGTTCCCAATCCTCCAGCGGCTTCACCTTGTCGTAAAAGCCTTCGATCGCAACGCGACCGTTCGTGTCGTGGATGGTCGCGAGCATCTGCGCGAGCGCAGTAATCGGGTTTGTCACGGCGCCACCGAACATGCCGGAGTGCAGATCGATTTTCGGCCCGGTGACCTTGACCTCGAGCGCGGTTACGCCGCGCAAGCCGTAGCTCAAAGTCGGTGTGCCCTTCGCGATCATCCCAGTGTCGGAGACAACCACCACATCCGATTTCAGCGCGTCCAAATTCTTTGTCAGGAAAGGCCCGAGATTGCCGCTGCCGATTTCTTCTTCGCCTTCGATGATGAGGTGCAGGTTAACCGGCAAATCGCCTTCCTTCTCGATCGTCTCCTGAATGCCGAGAATGTGCGCGAAGATCTGCCCTTTGTTGTCGGTCGCACCGCGCGCGAAGACGTAGCCATTCTTCTGCACGGGCTCGAACGGCGGCGAATCCCAGAGCTCCAGCGGATCGGGCGGCTGCACATCGTAGTGCCCGTAAATCATGACCGTCTTGCGGCCGGGCTGATGCTTGTTCTTCGCCCAGACAACCGGATGGCCCGGCGTCGGCATCAACTTCGCTTCGAGGCCGATCGTGTTCAGCTTGTTGACCAGCCACTGCGCGCATTCCGCCACGTTGTCGCGGTACTTCTCGTCGGTTGAGACACTCGGGAAGCGGAGAAGTTGATAATATTCTTCGAGATAGCTATCGCGCATGCGGTGACGTTAGACAGGTTCTGCGCGTTTTGCTATTCGCGTTCCATGCCTAACGAGTCCTTGCCCGCGGCGATCGAGAAAACCGATTCACAATTGGTCCGCGGCATCGGCTTGCCCGCCCTGACCGCGAACATCGTGAACACCACGATCGGCGCGAGCATCTTCGTGCTGCCGGGAACAATGGCAGCGATGCTCGGCGGCAGAGCGCCGATCGCCTTCATCGTTTGCGCGATCGCGCAGGCGCTCTTCGTGACGTGCTTCGCCATGGCCGGCTCGCGCGTCTCGCTCACCGGCGGACTCTACGCCTATGTCGAAGTCGCATTCGGGCGCTACGTCGGCTTCCTCGCCGGGCTCATGAATTTCACCACCGCGATCCTGAGCGTCTCCGCTGTGATGAACGTGCTCGTGAATGCCGCCGGTTCGCTTTCGCCGTTCTTCGCGGGACCGCTCGGCCGCTTCATCATGATGCTCGTCGTCCTCGGCGCGCTCGCTGCGATAAACGTCCGCAGCGTACGGGGCGGCGCGGGCGCGGTTACCCTGGTCACGGTCGTGAAAGTCCTTCCGCTGATTCTCTTCGTGGCCGCGGGTGTGGCGTTCATCAAGCCAGCCAGCCTGAGCTTCTCCGGACCGGCGGGCACCGGCTCATTAGGCGAGTCCGTGTTGCTGCTCATGTTCGCCTTCTTCGGGATCGAAAGCTCGCTCACGCCCAGCGGTGAAGTGCGCAATCCATCGCGCACCGTTCCGCGCGCGATCTACCTCGCGCTCAGCCTAACGACGCTGATTTACATCCTGATTCAGCTCGTTGCGCAAAGCGCGCTTGGCATCACCGGTCTGGCGGCCAACACGACCGCGCCACTCGCCGAAGCGGCCACCCATTTCCTCGGCAACTTCGGACGTGCGTTGCTCGTGGTCGGCGCAACCATCTCGTCATTCGGTTACGTGACGAGCGACATCCTGAACACGCCGCGCACGCTCTTCGCTTTCGGGCGAGACGGCGTCCTGCCGAAGTGGTTTGCCCATGTGCATCCGCGCTTCCGCTCGCCCGATGTCGCCATCATCGTTTACGCGGCACTCTCGCTCGTGCTCGCCTTGAGCTCGAGCTTCGAAGGTCTCGCGGTCATGGCGAACGTCGCCGCGCTGCTCCTATATCTTATGTGCTGCGCGGCGTCGTGGGAACTGCGGCGGCGCGACGTTCGCAGCGATGGCGAGCCGTTCCGCGTGCCCGGCGGGCAAGTGCTGCCATTCGTCGCGATCGCGGTCATCATTTGGATCCTGGCGCACGCGACAACCAAGGAATTCGGCGTTCTCGCCGCCGTCCTGGCCGTCGGGTCGGTGTTGTTCTTCTTCCGAAAGCTGACCGCGAGGGGTCAGATGGCCTAGCCCAAGATATGGTGGTGGGGCTGCTCTGGGCGCCCGCTATTTAGCGTTATTTGCTTGCTTGAAGGCTGGCCTTTGCCGTTACTGAATGGCAGGTCCAGCCTATGCATCTCCAATCGCTCGAACTGGTCGGCTTCAAGTCGTTCGCCGACAAAACCAATTTCCAATTTCACGAGGGCGTGACCGCGATTGTCGGCCCCAACGGGTGCGGCAAATCGAACGTGCTCGACGCCGTCCGCTGGGTGCTCGGCGAGCAATCGGCGAAGGCATTGCGCGGCGGCGAAATGGCCGACGTCATTTTCAACGGCAGCGACACCCGCAAGCCGACGGGTTTCGCGGAAGTCTCGCTGACCTTCACCGATTGCGCGCAGGAGCTCGGCGTCGACTGGCACGAAGTCCGCGTGACGCGCCGCGTCTACAAGGACGGCAACTCCGAGTATCTCCTCAATAAGACGGTCTGCCGTTTGAAGGACATCCAGGCGCTCTTCGCCGACACTGGGGTCGGTCGCAGCGCCTACTCCATCATGGAGCAGGGCAAGATTGATTTAATCCTCAGCTCGCGGCCGGAAGATCGGCGCACGGTGTTCGAAGAAGCCGCCGGCATCACCAAATACAAAGGCCAGAAGAAGGAAGCGCTGCGCAAACTCGAAGCGACCGAAGCGAACCTCCTCCGCATCGGCGACATCATCAAAGAGGTGAAGCGACAGATCGGTTCGCTGCAACGCCAGGCCGGCAA
>JALZAD010000390.1 GCA_030948555.1 Verrucomicrobiota bacterium
AGAAGGAACTCGCCACGCTCGATGTCGTTGTCGTTGCGGTTGAACTCGGACACGGCAAACGCAATCACGTCCTGAGCGATTACACCTTCGCGGTGCGCGATGACGAGAGCGGGAAGTTGCTGCCGATCGGCAAAGCATACAGCGGCCTGACCGATGTCGAGATCGCGGAGCTAACCGAGCACTTCAAAGAAAACACGGTGGTGAATCATGGCCGCTATCGTGAGGTGAAACCGGATACCGTGATCGAAGTGGCGTTCGATTCCGTGCAACCGAGCACGCGACACGCGAGCGGATTGGCGCTGCGTTTTCCGCGCATCAAAGCGATTCGGCGCGACAAGAACGTCGATGCGATCGACACGCTGAGTTACGCGCGCCAGCTTGCCGAACAACTCGGCAAAGGAGCAATCCGAACTGCTCGTTAGTCTTCGTTCCTGCCTTCGGGCGTCGCAGTTGCCGCGGGAGAATCGCCGGGCTGCGCCCGTAATCCGCCGCGCGGATGTCCGCGACCGCGCGGGCCGTTCTCCGGTGCGGCCTCTTCTGCCGTGGCCGGCGACTCTGCTGGCGTGGCAGTTGGAACCGCGGCCGGCGGAATGGCTCGAGGTTGCGGCTTAAGCGCAGGCGTCGCTTCAGCCGGTGTCGCCTCGAGCGGAGTCGCGGCCGGCACCGGCGTCGCAACCGGTCGCGGAGTAACAGCACGCGCCGGTGCAATCTCTGCCGCGGTCGCCGTCGGCGGCGAAGCTGGTGGCTGCTGACGCCCGGACTTCCTTAGCAGCTCTTGTCCGGCGTTGTGCATCGCTTGCTCACGCGCCGTCTCGCGCGGATCGCCGCCAGGAATCGCGGACGCACTCGCGTCTGGAGTCGCAACTGGCGGTGCCGTCACTGGCGTGCTGCGTGGCGTCGGGATTACGCGAGCGGGCGTGGCGCTCTCTTCTGGTGTTGCTGTGGCAATCGGAGTCGCCGTTGCACGAGGGGTCGCCGTCGCAATAGCGGTCGGAGTAGGAGTTGGCGTCGCACGCGGGGTTGGTGTCGGCGTGGCCGTCGCGATTGGTGTCGCAGTAGGCGTTGGCGTGGCCGTTGCGACTGGTGTCGCGGTAGGCGCTGGAGTAGGCGTAGGCGTCGCGGTTGCGATCGGCGTCGCTGTCGCTGTCGCCGAAGGAGTCGCAGTTGCGATCGGCGTCGGCGTTGGCGTGCTGATCGGCCGCCGCGCGACAGTTGCAGTCGGTGATGCGGTGGCGATCGGAGTCGCAGTGGGCGTTGGCGTTGTTACAGGAGTAGCAGCCGTGACCGGAGTTGCGGTTGCCGCAGTCGCAGCGGCCGTCGGCGCGGGAGTTCCGGTCGCGATCACTGGACGTTCAAAATGTCGCGACGGCGCGTCGGGCGGCGGCGTCGCTTCAGATTGCATCTTCTGCCGCGCCTGTTGCGCCTCCGCCTGATTGCCGCCGGTGGTCCAGCTCCGCTCTGCGCGGCGCTCATTGACCACACCGCCTTCAGTCCGGGGACGCTCTGCGGCACGGTCGGTGAAGAGCGGCGCGAGCATCGCGATCGTGTCGCCGACGATCTGCGCGCGCGTCGACGCTTGGTCTTCGCGCACCTCGTATTCGCGATTCAGGCGCAGCTGCGGCACCGGCTGCCGCGAACGGCTGCGCATTTCGTCGTAATTTGGTCCTTCGTTCACCACGTAGTCGTTGCTGTAAGTGATGTTGGTCACGTTGGTTGTCTGATTCACGATCGTGACGTTGCGTTCCTGCGGAATTGCATATTGGCGCACGTTTTCGGCGCCGATGTTTTCGTCGGGAATGAAGACGTACTCATCCGCATCGATGTCGTAATAACTGTCGGCCCACTTCTTGATCCCGGTGCGTTTTTCAAAACGCGCTTCCGGTGGCAACGGCGCCCAGCCGACGTGATCGCCGCCTTCGCGCCAGGAGACCCAGGCGGGCGCCCATTGGTCACCCGGCACCCAGACCCAGCCCATTCCGCTCAAGCGCGTCCAGCGTCCGTAGTGATAGGTCGCCCAGCCAAACGGCTCCTCGGATACCCACGTCCAACCGGCGTCCGTGTAAGCCCAGCGACCGTCGGTGTAGGGCCGCCAATTGCGCGAACGTTGCGCCTGCTGGGGCTGCCAGACATAGCCGTAATCGCCCGTCTCTTTCCACGCGCCGTAGGGCTCGAGTTTGCGATAAAAGGTCTCGTAGCCGCGTGGCGTGCTCTTCTCCGAAGTGGTCACGCGGCTGCGGGATTGTGTGACCACTTCGTGACGCGGGGTCGCCGTCGTTCTCGGGGTTGAGCTCGCCGTCTGTGTCGCGGCCAGCGCTTTCTCGCGCGCATCGAGATCAGCCGCTTGTTGCGCGAGCGCCTGTTGTTGCGTCGCCTGCTGCTCCGCCGCGAGCCGCTCCTGCACGCGACGCTCTACTTCGGCGTCTCGGTCGGCCTGGCTTTGTTGTTTGTCGCAAGACGCGAAGAGAACCAGCGCAGCAGCGAGCAGGACGAATCGGGAAATTTTCATCGGGTGTTTAGACAACGGAGTCGCTGCCTTATTCGAAGTAAACCTCTCGCGAGGCCGCAGCACGCCGCGATTACGGCGCGCTTTCGGTCGATGGTCGACTCGGCACCGGCTCAGGTGACGGTGCCGGCCCGATCGTGACCTTTTCGACGTCGCGAATGTGCCACTTCTGGTAGTTCGAGAAGAGCGACAAGGCGGCGAAGGCCGCGATCACGATCGCCATCACGGCCAGCCCACTGCGTGGGGCAGGCGACGCTGGTGGTCGCGGTGCAGCGTCGTCGCGCGGAGGCATCGCGCATTATGCAATGGAGGGTCGCGCTCGCAAGCTGCGCATACTAGCTTCGCCCTCCATGAAGATCGCGTTGTCGCTTGTTGCACTCGTTAGTCTGGCTGCTGCGTTGCAAACGCACGCTGCACCGTCGGATGAACAGTTCCAGAAGATGGCGGGTGACTACATCGAGAACCGATTGCGCTCTCATCCGGAGGGCGCGACGGAGCTGGGCGACCATCGCTTCGACACACAGCTGACTGATTGGTCGGCTGAAACACGCGCGAAGGAACTGGCCGATCAGAAGGCGTTTCTCGAGAAGCTGAACAGCTTCGACAGCGCGAAGCTCACCGGGCCGAACAACGTCGACTTCCGCATCCTGAAAGAGAATGTCGAAGGCGAGATCTTCGACCTCGAGGAGATGAAAGCGGCGGAGTGGAACCCGCTCGTTTACAACCAGAGCCTCGCGAACGCGCTTTATCTTTTGATCGCGCGCGAGTTCGCGCCTCCCGCGCAGAAGGTACCGGCGCTGCGGGCGCGCATGGAAGGGATCCCGAACGTGATCCGGCAGGCGAAAGCGAACCTGCAGCACTGCCCGCAGATCTACACCGAGACGGCAATCGAGCAGATACAGGGCGCGATCGGTTTGGTGCGCGAAGGATTGAATCCGGTGCTCGATCGCGTCCCGGAAGCGAAGAAGGAGCTCGCGCCGTTGCAGGAGAAAACCGCCGCTGCACTCGAGGAATATCGGACGTGGTTGCAGAATGATCTGCTGCCGCGAAGCGATGGCGATTTCCGGATCGGCGCGGACAAGTTCCGCAAGAAACTCCACTTCTCCCTCGCCTCGGATTTGTCGGTCGAAGAAGTGATGCGCCGCGCGCGCGCCGATCTCGCGGCGACGCAAACGGCAATCTACGAAACGGCTCTCCCGCTCTACAAAAAGTATTTCCCGAACGCGGATCAGGACTCGTTAGGCGACAAGAAGAAGGTCACGACCGCAGTGCTCGACAAGCTGGCCGAGCAACATCCGAACGACGACACCATCGTCGGCGCGGCGGAGAAGGTGTTGAAAGAAGCGACCGAATTTACGAAGGCGAAGAACCTCGTCACGGTCTACGACGAGCCGCTCAAGATCGTGGTGATGCCGGAGTTCAAACGCGGGCAGGGAATCGCCTACTGCGATTCACCCGGCGCGCTGGAGAAGAATGGCGAAACCTTCTTCGCGATCGAGCCGACCCCGGCGAGCTGGTCGCAGGAGCGGATGGACTCGTTCTTTCGCGAATACAATGACTACATGGTGCGCGACCTCACCGTGCACGAAGCGATGCCGGGCCATTTCCTCCAGCTCGCGCACGCGAACAAATTCAAAGCGCCCACCCTCGTTCGCGCGATTTTCGGGAGCGGCAGCTTCGTTGAAGGCTGGGCGGTCTACGCAGAGCAGTTCATGGCTGAGGCGGGCTACGGCGGACCGGAAGTGCGCATGGAGCAGCTGAAGATGCGGCTGCGCGTGATCTGTAACGCCATCCTCGACCAAAGCATTCACACTGCGAACATGAGCGAGCAGGAAGCGCTCGACCTGATGATGAAGGAAGGCTTCCAGCAGGAAGGCGAAGCGGTCGCGAAATGGAAACGCGCGCGGCTTTC
>JALZAD010000393.1 GCA_030948555.1 Verrucomicrobiota bacterium
GCAGGAGATTCATCGCAGGGATGGTTCGCGCGTCAGATCGCTCGCGGTGCGAAAATTTTTCACTGCGCGCGGCTCCGCTGCTGTTCTTTGTCGCCCACGATCTGTGCATGCGCGAGCGCTGCCACCAGCGTCACGCCGCCGGAGAGTCGCGGGGCACATTTCGGAAGTGCCAAGCACGCGCCCCAGTGCACGCGCGCGCCATCGTGGCGTATCTGTATCAGTTCAAATAGCGCGACGCGTTACAGCTTCGGCCTGATCGCGATGCCCCACGGCCCATCGCCCACTTTGATGCGCGTGATCTCTTTGCGCGCTTTCACATCAACGACTTAGACGTCGTTGCTTGCACCGTTCGCAGTGTAGAGCTTCGAACCATCCGGGCTGAGGGCGAGTCCCCACACACGCTCGCCGACTTCGATCTTCGTCACGACCGCGTTTGCTTTTGTGTCGATCACGAGCACGGAATTCCCGCGGCCGTTTGTCACGTAAAGTTCCTTTCCGTCCGGCGAAACGACAGCGCCCATCGGCATTCCTTCCGCCTTGATCTGCGCGATCACCTTATTCGCGGCAGTGTCCACGACCGAGATCGACGCCTCGGCCTCTGATGGAACGTATGCCCGCGAGCCATCGGGCAGAAACGCCGCGGAACGCGGACGCGCGCCGACTTTGAAATGCGCCGGCGAAAACGCGTGCTCCGGTTCGATCACGTAAACTTCGCCGTTCTCTTCGCAAGTGACGTAGACCTGGCCGTTCGCGGGATTCACCGCCACGCCTTCCGGTTCATCAGCGACTTTAACGTCGCCGGTCAGTTTGCCGTTGGCGAGATCGACAATCGAGGCGGTCGCCTGGTCTTCGTTCGCGATCACCGCGGACTTCCCGTCCTTGGTTAGCGCGAACTGCTCCGGGTCCGATCCCGCGGAAAGCTTCGTCGTCAGCTGCTTCGTCGCGGCGTCGATCACGCCGATTCCGTCCGCGCTCTTGTCAGCCGGCGCGCGCTCATGATCAACGCCCGGCGCCATCCGCGGCGACCCACTGAGCGCGACGTAAACATGCTTTCCGTCGGGCGCGCAATGAATGCCGCGCGGCCGTTTGCCCACAGCGAATGTCGCAGTGACTTCGTCGGTCGCGCCGTCGATCACGCTCACGTCACCAGAGCGTTCGTTGCTGACGTAGATTTCGTAGCCGCTCTCCGCGGCGCGAACGGATGCGCCACTCAGGAAAACGGCGGCAAGCACGATGCGCAACCACTCGTTAGGCAAAGACCGCTTCGGCGCAGGTAACAACCGCGTTACCCGCGAGTTCTCGCCATTCCATGCATCGGAACAAAGGTTGCTAATTAAGAAACCCACAAAGCGCGACTCTCCACCGCCACAAACTAAACCAAGAAACAGGAATCAAACGATCAACATGAAAAAGCATCTCATCACTCTCGCTTGCCTCAGCGCGCTCTGCGCCCTGCCGCTTTACGCCCGCGAACCAGAATCAAGTCCAACCCCGTCTCCCAGTCCGAGCGCTTCGCCGAGTTCGGCGAAGAACGCAGCGCGGTCGGCCGCTTCATCGGCGTGGCGAACGGGCCGGGCGGCGAAAGTCGCGTCATGATCGTGGTCGACAGCAATCGCCACATCGTCCTTCTGCAAACCAGCGGCACCGCGCCGAATCTGGTTCGCACGGGCGGCTTCGGCATGGTGACCGCGCCGGTTGCACCGGCGACGAGCTACACCTTCACCCTCGATAAAACGATCGGCAGCTCTAGCGTAATCAGCGGCTCGTTCACCGTCGCAGACGGCGTGTTTCAAGGCAGCTTCACCACGAGCGCGGGCACCTTCACGATCAACAGCTTCAAGAGCACGCTGGCCAATCGCATGGCCAGCATCTCGACGCGCGGACTCGTCGGCACAGGCGACGGCGTCCTGATCGGCGGCTTCATCATCACCGGTGGACCGAAGCTCGTCATGGTGCGTGCGATGGGTCCGTCGCTGACCGGCTTCGGCGTTCCGAATGCGCTCGGCAATCCATCGCTCAAGCTCTTCACGAACAGCACGCTGCTGATGGAGAATGACAATTGGAAGACGAACACGAACGCCGCGGAAATCGCGGCCAGCGGTCTCGCACCGGCGAATGATCTCGAGTCAGCGTTGCTCGTGCGACTCGAGCCGGGCGCTTACACCACGATCGTGAGCGGCGCGGCGGGCAATCCGGTTGGCGTTGGCTTGGTCGAGATCTACGAGGTCCACGACTAAGTCGTTAGGCCAAAGAAAAACTCAAGCGGGCCACGCGTCGTTCAACGGCGCGTGGCCTTTTTCTTTTTGGGACGCGCGTGGGGCAACCGCTGCGTTGCGAGTGGACGCTGCGCCTTCCGGTTTCCGACAACTTCGGGCCGGCTTAAGATCTGGGCAGTGTTGACCATGGCGACGTGGCTGAAGGCTTGCGGGAAGTTCCCGAGCTGACGTTTCGCGCGCGGTCTTATTCCTCGGCGTAAAGCCCGAGGTCGTTGCGCACCGCGAGCAGCCGCTCGAACAACGCGCGCGCTTCATCCTTTCGGGAACGCTTTGACCTTTCGGTTGTAGCCGCGCTGACAAACCTGCCGGTGAATCTTCCCGCGGATGCGTCGCGAACGCCGCACCTCCGCTGTGTCGGCACGGTCCGTTTCTTCGGCGAGACGCACCGCGCGATCGAACGCCACCCAGGCCATGATTTTCGAATGCGTGAACTGCGTGCGACCGCCGCGCACCTCCCAGATTCTTTCGTCCGGCTCGTCCCAGATCGGCTCGAGGAACACCATCAGCGCAGACTGCAGCCGCCAGTCCGCGTCCGTCGTCTCGATGCCCGCGCGATGCGCTTGATACATCGAGCCTATCAGCTCGCCGTAAACATCGAGCTGGCGTTGGAATGAAGCGGCGTTACCAATGCGCACGGGCTTCTTCGAGTTACCCGGCGCCCATGAGCGCGAAGAGGGTGAAGACCGCGTCGCGCACCCAGCAGAAGCGATGATCTCAATCGCCTAACGAGTCCACGGCGGGTCTCAATTCCGTTTCGAGAATGAGCGAGTCGCCGCGGTATCGGCGTTCGATGTTGTGAATCTTCGCCGTCGGCCGGAGCGACCAGTGGCCGTTAGAT
Organism: Verrucomicrobiota bacterium; assembly: GCA_030948555.1. Lineage (GTDB taxonomy): Bacteria > Verrucomicrobiota > Verrucomicrobiia > Chthoniobacterales > UBA10450 > JACCTI01. Next base: position 3,115 of record JALZAD010000393.1, read on the forward strand.
TCATCGCCTAGGAGCGCGGCAAAGCAGGCGCCGGAGTCGAATCGCGGAAGGCAAAGCCAGTCGACCGCACCGTCGCGACTAACGAGTGCTGCGCTCTGCGTGTCGCTCAGGAACCCGTAGTCTTCGATTCGTCGCATCCCGCAACGATGCGAAGCGACGGACGAGTTTGGCCGTCAATTGGAGCGAAAGTTCGAGAAGAAAAAGAAGACCCGCGCAGACCGCGAGGAGGCTGAACGCATACTGTGTTTCGTTGTAGCGCAGGACGTGGAGGGAATGGAGCACGGCGGTTCCGAGCGCGCTGCCGAAGTTGTAGGAGAAGAGGAAAAGCACGACGAGCGCGAAGGCGCCGTTTGTCGTGCGAAGGCGCTTCCTGATCGCAGCCACGGCGAGGCAAATTAGCACCGCGACGAGCACCGGCCGATAGACGAACGCGAGGATGGAAACCGCGATCCGCACAAGTATCGGCGGGCGAATCGGCTTCGCGTTTTGCGACAATCCGCGCGCTGCGTTGACGTAATCGGCGACGAGTTTTTCCTCTGGCCGGCCGACGCCTGCGCCTTCGAAATTCGTGACGGTTTCACGATAGAGGAAATCCATTCGCACCCGCGTTCGCTTGGTGAAGCTCGGGTTGCGCGCGCGATAGAAGATCCCGGTTTGCGAGACGATCTTGTGCAGCATCGCGCCGGGCCGGTGCACAACGGCGCGCCAGTAGTAATGCATGCAGAAGTCCAGCATCGCGTCGAAGTCCCCGTCGAAGAAACGCACGGGCCAGCTATCCATCGAGCTGCGGTCGTACTTCAGGTAGTCGGGATCGAATCCAAAGCTGCGGTAGCCTTTGCTCGCCTGCCATGAGCGCGCCATGTCTTCGCGCAAGCTGGTCAGGAGCCCGCGCAGCCATTCGCAACCGCGCTCGCCGCACTGCCCGCGCGCGAGATCTTCCTCCATCTGGCCGGCGATGATGTTGGCGTGAATCGAGAAGAGGCTCGTGGGAAGAAAGGCGCGCGCGTCCGGATCGTTGCGCGAGAGCACAGATTCCGGGATGACGAAGATGGCGATGGCGAAGAGCGCGCAACCCAGCACGGCGAAGCGGCGCGACCATGTTTCGCGGCGATCGAAGAGCGCAACGATAACGATGATCGCGCTGAATACTGCGCCGAGAAGGAACAACGCTTTCAGCATCGCAAGGAGGACGGAGTTGATGAGAATTGCGCCGCCGGTGATCGCTGCGCGATTGGACGGCGCGCGGCGAAAATGTTGCGCGATGAAGACGAGCGTGAGCAGGATGTTGAGGATGGCGAAGAAGGGCGTGATCGCCTCGGGCCGGAGATCGTGTTCGTACTGAATCGGCCGGCTGCTAAGCAGGTAAATCGCGGCGAGCGCGAGCCCGCCTAACGAGTGCAAGGTCCGCGGAAGGGCGCGGAGATATCTCCGCAGACATTCCCAGCAGCCGATCAGCAACGCGCCGGTCGCGAGCCCGAGCGCGTGCTGCGCGACAGTGATCGCGCCGAGCGTTTTCCCAGCGGCGAGGGCGAGATAAAGGAAGGCGGGATAGACGAAGTAGCGTCCGTAGTAATGCTGAAACGGACCGCCGGAGAATTTGGAGAACGCCGGCTGGACATAGCCCCATGCATCGCGCCCGGCCACCGGCCACGCGGGAAGTTCAAAGCGCATCGCTGCCGCCTTCCAAAACAGAAGCGCGAGGAGCACGCCGTAGATGATGCGCAGCGTGATGCGCACGGGCCGCGGCCACGGCGGCCTGAGCCTGTTCAGCAGATGTTCAGGCGTGAGGTGTGGCAGCATGGTCGCAGGGCATGGGTTGGGTGGGACTCGAACCCACAACCAACGCCTTAAAAGGGCGCTGCTCTACCATTGAGCTACCAACCCGGAGAGAGGTGTCGTTCTATTCCACTTCAGAGGAGGTCGCAAGCGGTCACGACGGTCCGCAGCGTTTGTTCCGGTCGCTGGAGTTCGAAAGCGCGAAGACCGGCGGCGCGTGCACCTTGCCAGTCTTTCACCGGATCGTCGCCGACGTGCAAGGTCTCGTTAGGCGAAGCGCCGCCGAGATCGAGTGCGCGGTGGAAGATGAATGGGTCCGGTTTGTCGGCGCCGACTTCGCTCGAGATGACAACGCAGGAGAAGAACTTCGAGATGCCGAGCTGCTCGAGAATGACACGCAGGCGGCCGTCGAAGTTCGAGACCACGACGAGCTTGTAGTGTTCGCGCAGCGAATGCAGGACGTCGAAGACTTCGGGATACAATTCCCACACACCGGCTTCGGCGAAATGGTCGTAGGCGATCTCGAAAAAGTTGTCCCGGTCGAGGTCTTTCGTTGCCGGCGCGACCTGATCGAAGACGCGGTCGACCAGTTCGCACCACCAGCCTTTGTCGTCGTCTTCGCGCGGCTCGCCAGTCGTGGGACGCGCGGGCATTGTCTTCCAAACGCGCGCGAAGGCTGCATCGAGCGCCGCGGCTTCCAGTTGCAACCCAACTCGCCGCCCAACGAGCGCGTACTCGTAGCCGACGCTGCGCGGCAGATGGAAGAGCGTGCCCGCCGCGTCGAAGAGAATCAGCTTCAAGTCTGCGCGCACGTTGGACATTCACCCGCCGCTCGCGCTATTTAAAGCGCGATGCTCCCGGTCGAACACAACGATCCGATGAACGAGAAGATTCTCGCGATCTCGGAAGACAAGATCGACGGGTTCGTGCGCGAGCCGTTCGAGGAGATCGCGCGGCGTTCCGGCGTGGCAGTGGATGTCGTGATGGTGCGAATCGTGGCCATGCTGCGGGCCGGCACAGTGCGGCGGGTGCGACAGACGTTGCTCGCGACCAACCTCGCCGACGGCGCGCTTGTCGCCTGGAAAGTTGCGCCGGAGCGACTCGAGCCCGCGTTCGAGTACATGTTCCAGGAAGATCCGTTCTCCGGCCACGTCGTTCTGCGTTCGACCGACACTGTGACTGCAGGCTCGGACTACAAACTCTGGACGACGGTCAAAGTGCCGCACGGCTTCTCCTTGCAAAAGCACGGCGAGATCCTCGCCGACCGCGTCGGCGCCGATCACTTTCGACTCATGCCGGCGAAGGGAATTTTCACCCTCGGGGTTGGGCATGTTCGGCGGAAAGCGGTCGCGCCAGGAAGCAGAGCCGAGCATCCGGCGACGATGGCAGTCGTGCACGCGGCGGAGTTAAGCGAGCGCGAGTGGGATGTGCTGCTCGCGCTGAAACGCGAGTTCACGCCAGAAGAAATCCAGTCGTCGCCATGGCGTGCGCGCGTGGAGGAGGCGGGCGTTTCGTACGACGAATTCTGCGCGATCGCTGAAGCGCTTACGCAACGAAAAGTGATCGGGCGGTTCTCGACTTTTC
>JALZAD010000001.1 GCA_030948555.1 Verrucomicrobiota bacterium
CAGCTGCGGCTCAAGCGGCCCTTCTCCGATGATTTCGCTGCGGAAATGGACGCCTCGTTGCTTGAGCCCCGCGCACGCAGCGATCAGATCGGCGAAGCCTTTCTTCTCGATCAAACGCCCAACGGAAATGATCACCGGCGATTCGGACGCAAAGTCCGCGAGACGGAACGCAGCCGGATCGATCCCGTTGTAGACGCGCTGAATCTTCGCCGCGGCGCGCGGGAACTGTTCGGTGAGCTGGCGAACTGAGAAGTCGCTCACGGTGACGATCGCGGCCGCGGCATCGAAGATCTCGTCGAGAGTCACGATGAATTCGCGCGGCGCAAAGATGTCGTTGGCATGCGCGGTCACGCTGAAGTCGATGCCGAAGAATCGGCTGATCCAGTAGGCAGTGCGCGCCGCCATTCCGGCAAAGTGCGCATGCACCCGCGTAATCCCCGCGTTTCGCAGACGCAGACCGACAAATGCAGCGTCATAGAGGCGAAGGAAATCCGCGTTCCTCCCCCACTCCTTTAGCGCTCGAATCGCCGGATCGGGAAGCTCACGTCGACGGATCGCCTGATCGACTTCCTTCACCAACTCGGCTTCCTCCGGCAGATAGAAGACGCGCCGCACAACGGCCGGGTCCCAATCCTGCGCCGGCTCGTTCTTCGGCTTCCGGATAGAAAAGATCGACACCTCCGCGCCCTGGCGAATCAGCTCCGCCACTTCGCGATAGCAAAACGTCTGACCGAACGACGGGAATCGCTCGAAAAGATAAGCCACCCGGAGCATCGCGCCGACTCTACCGGCGCGCGCACCCGGCGCACTCCTGAAAGTCCGCGCCGTCAGGGCGCAAGCCGCGCGAACTGCACGAGTTCTGCTTTGGAAGAGGGGCGCTCATGGCCACGCACCGCGATTTTTTCGGCTTTTCAACCTCCCTGAAGCCACTCGAGCTCAAAGCGCTCGGTGAGCTTTCGGAGGTGCGCCATCTCTTTGGCGGAGAGCGGATTTACGACGTCGGGGACGATAGCGACAAGCTCTTCATCATCAGCCGCGGAATGGTCGAAGTGGTCCGCGACGAGCCCGCGGAAGCGCGCAGCTATCTCTCGCGCGGTGACATTTTCGGCGATGTAGAAACGCTCTGCGGCTCGCCCCGCACCCATATGGTTCGGAGCTGTGATGGGGTCAGCCTCCGCGTGTTCCACAGCGAGAAATTCACCGAGCTGCTCCAACGCGTCCCGTCGTTCTTCCGCTACCTCAGCGAGCAACTCGCCTTCCGACTCATGCAGGCGCGCGACACCGCCGTCCCGCACAGCCAATGCCGCGAGCTGAGCGGCAGCCTTTCGCAATTTGACCTGGTCACGATCTACCAGACGATCACGAACTCCTCGCAGACCGGCGAGCTCGAGATCCGCGACGATGCCGGACAGGTGCAGGGCACGTTCTGGTTCGACACCGGCCGGCCGCGCAGCGGGCATTTCCATCATCTGCTGGGCGAAGAAGCGTTCAGTCAGCTTTTCCTCACGAGCGACCTAACCGGCACCTTCTCCTTCGATTCGCGATCGAAGCAGAGCGGTGGCGCCGTTGGCGAAGCGGCGATCGCGGCGAATGGCCATGAACTTTTGATCCGCGCCCTGCAGATGCGCGACGAACTCCAGCAGCTGAAAGCCGAGTTCCCGGAAATGTCCGCGCTCCTCCGGCATGCCGCGCCCGCGCTCGACCTGGAGAAAGTCGAGGAAGCCGTCCGGCCGATCGCGCAAAAAATTTGGAAGCTCTCGCTCGACCAGGCGATCTCCGCCGAAGTCATGCTCCGAAGCATGAAGATGTCCGAAATGACGGTCTTGCGCGCGCTCAGCGAAATGGTGCGCAGCGGTCACCTCGAATTCTCACCCGCCCTCCAGACCAAAAAAGTTGCCTAACGAATGAACTACTCCACCCGCTTCTCCACCGTCGCACTGCTTGCTGTCACCCTGCTGACGTCGACCGGCTGCTCGCGCTTCTCGCAAGCCTCGCGACAACAACGCGCCTACGCCAAGTACGTGCGCAACTCGAGCTTCACCCGCACGCGGCAGAGCATGAAATTCCGCACCGGCAAAGTGCAGCTGCCTCCCGTGCCGCAGCCGAGCGATCCGATGGTCACGCAATCCAGCGGGCCGGAATCGGTCAGCGCCGGCTCCGAGTAACGCGCGCCATCACTCGCGCTCGATCGGCATTGGCCGGCCATCGGCGCCGATCGCGACGTAGGTGAAGACCGCCTGCGTGACGCGCACCTGTTCGCCGGTCATGTAGCGTTCCACCCAGGCCTCGACCGGAATGCGGATCGAAGTGCGCCCGATTTTCTCCACCCACGCATAACAGGCGACGCGATCGCCGACCTTCACCGGCGCGAGGAATGACATGCCGTCCATCGCTACGGTCACGACGCGCGTCCGCGCGGTTTGGAGCGCGAGAATGCCGCTACCCAAATCCATCTGCGACATAATCCAGCCGCCGAAAATGTCGCCGCTCGGATTCGTGTCGCGCGGCATCGCGATCGTGCGGATGACGAGTTCGCCGCGCGGTTGGTCGTTAGTCTCCATCTGCGGGCGACGTTACAGGATGAGCATGCAATCGCCATAGCTGTAGAAGCGATAGCGCTCGCGGATGGCCTCTTCATAGGCGCGCAGGATGAACTCACGCCCGGCAAATGCGCTCACCAGCATGAGCAAAGTCGAGCGCGGGAGATGGAAGTTGGTCAGGAGAACATCGACCTGCTCGATGCGTTGCGGCGGATAAATGAAGATGTCCGTGCTGCCGTCCTGCGGCACGAGATTGCCCTCGATGCGACGCGCTGATTCGAGAACGCGCACGCTCGTGGTTCCAACGGCAATCGTCCGTAGCGCGGTGTTGATCGCATCGGCCGCATGGCCGCTGATCGAATACCGCTCGGCGTGCATCTGGTGTTCTTCGATGACCTCCGATTTCACCGGCTGAAACGTGCCGGCGCCGACGTGCAGCGTGACAAACGTGTGCGGAATTTTCTTCAGCATCTCGTCCGTGAAATGCAGTCCCGCGGTCGGCGCTGCGACCGCGCCAGGCACCTCCGCGAAGACCGTCTGGTAGCGCTCGCGATCTTCTGCGTCCGCCGCTCTGCGCATGTAAGGCGGCAGCGGAACAACGCCGCTGTCTTCGAGCGCTGCATCTGTGTCGACCGCAATGACGCGGCTGCCATCCGGCAGCACATCGGTCACGCGCGCGGCAGAGCCGTTTACCACACACTGTGAGCCAAAGCGCATCTTGCGTCCCGGCCGAACGAGACATCGCCATTCGCCGCGGCCGATCTTTTCGAGAAAGAGCAGCTCGATCGCGCCGTCATCCGAGAACCGGCGTGCCGCGATGACGCGCGCGTTGTTCAGCACGAGCAGATCGCCATCGCGCAGATAGCTCGGCAATTCCGCGAAGCGCCGATGCTCGATCTGCTGCGTCTTGCGATGGAGCACCATCATGCGCGACTCATCGCGACGCGGGAGCGGCCGCTGCGCAATCAGCTCATCGGGCAGCGCGTAATCGTAGTCGCTCAGGCGCGAACTCATGGCCGGGAGCATCAAAGGAATTGCTGGCTCGCGCAAAAGCTCTGATCGTCGCGCATGGATGAATTCCAATCTGCGCTCGGTCTGGTGCTCGAGCGATTGGAGCAGATCCGCGACGGTGGCGGACGTTGGCCCCGCGCTTCACGCGAAGTGGTTTCGCTGTTGCAGGCCAGGCCAGCGCCAGTCGGTCTGGGGAAGGCCGAGTTGCTCGAGCAGGTTCGCGCCAAGGTGCTGGTTTGCGACTTGTGTCCGCACCTCGCGTCGAGTCGAACGCAGACCGTTTTCGGCGTGGGTGATCCTGATGCGGAGCTCATGTTCATCGGCGAAGCGCCGGGCGCAGATGAAGATGCGCAGGGCGAGCCATTCGTCGGACGCGCGGGTCAACTGCTGACCAAAATCATCGAGACGATGGGCTTTCGGCGCGAAGAGGTTTACATCGCGAACATCCTGAAGTCGCGGCCCGACATGCCGGAAGGCGCACCCGGAAACCGGCCGCCCACCACAGAAGAAATGAAGAACTGTCTGCCGTTCCTCATCGAGCAAATCCGGATTGTGCAACCGAAGGTGCTGGTGGCCCTCGGCGCGACGGCGGTCGAGGGCTTGCTCGGATTTCGCGGCACGATGGGCAAGCTCCGCGGTCAGTGGAATTCCTTTGAAGACAAGCCGCTCATGATTACCTATCACCCGTCGTATCTGC
>JALZAD010000015.1 GCA_030948555.1 Verrucomicrobiota bacterium
GGGCGGCGCCGATCTCTTTGACCACGGGCGCAAGCAATTCCTCGGTCCGCGCGCGGTCCTCCTCGTGGATGGTGAATGAGATGTCGGTCGTGTTTCGGTCGGATGCGCTCTGCACGATGACGTCGACAAGGATGTTCGCGGCCGAGACGGCGCTGAAGATGCGGCTCGCCGCGCCCGGCGTGTCCGGCACGTCGTCGAGCGTCACTTTGGCCTGACGCCGCTCAATGCTGATCCCGCGGATGACCACATCCTCCATGCTGCGCGTTTCTTCCTTCGCGACGGTGCCGCTCGTGGGGCGAAAGCTCGAGCGGACCTCGAACGGCACGCCGAACTTTTTCGCGAACTCGACCGCGCGGGATTGCATGACCTTCGCCCCTGCCCCGGCCATCTCGAGTAATTCGTCATAGGCGATCTCGTCTATCTTCGCCGCTTCCGGCACGATGCGCGGGTCGCAGGTGAAGACGCCATCGACATCGGTGTAGATCTCGCAGGCGTCCGCGCTGAGTGAGCCGGCGAGCGCGATCGCGGTCAAATCAGAGCCGCCGCGGCCAAGAGTGGTTGTTTCGCCTTCCCGAGTCTGTCCCTGGAACCCGGCGACCACCACGATGTAATCATCTGACAAGAGCTCATGGATCTGGCGCGGGCTGATGTGGGCGATCTTCGCCTTGGTGTGAACCCTGTCCGTCAGGATGCCGGCTTGCGCGCCGGTCATTGAGATCGCGCGTCCGCCGAGGGCATCGACGGCCATTGCGACGAGCGCGGTCGCCGCCTGCTCGCCCGTCGCAAGCAGGAGATCCATCTCGCGTGCGTCTGGCGCTGGTGAAACATCGCGCGCGAGTTTCACCAGGTTGTCCGTCACGCCAGCCATCGCGGAGATCACGGCGACGACGCGATTGCCGGCGCGCTGCGTCTCGAGGAGACGTTCGGCGACTTTGCTGATGCGCTCCGCCGTGCCGACAGACGTCCCGCCGTATTTCTGGACAACTAGCCGCATACCGGCGCGCTAGATGGCGGAACTTCGCCCATTCGTCAATGCGTCGAAAACGAAGAGAATTTGAAACCAGAAAACCAGAAACAGAACAAGGCCGCTCTTTCTGGATTTCTGGCTTTTAAATTCATCGTTCCGTTAAAACCCGATCGCCCGCATGACATCCGACTCCGTGGCTCGAACCGCGCTGGGCACAGCGACCCGAACTGCATCAGGATCCTTGAGGCCATGCCCGGTGACGGTGCAGACAATTCGGCTTCCCTCCGGAATGCCGCCTAACGAGTAAACCGGCTGCCGCGCGGCATCGCAGCATTTGAACAGGCCGGCGATCGACGCGGCACTTGCCGGCTCGACAAAGATCCCCTCCTCACTCGCGAGCCAACGCTGCGCCTCCAGGATTTCTTCGTCAGTAACGATGTCGATCGCACCGTGCGATTCGCTGACCGCGCGCGTGGCAGCCTCCCAACTCGCCGGATTTCCGATCCTAATCGCGGACGCGATCGTCTCGGGATTCTCGATGACCCGGCCGTGGTAAATCGGCGCCGAGCCTGCAGCCTGGAATCCGAGCATCGCCGGAAGGCGCCGCGTGAGACCTGCTTCATGGAACTCGCGGTAACCCGCCCAATACGCGGTGATGTTGCCGGCATTGCCGACCGGCAGCAGATGAAAATCCGGCGCGCCGCCTAGTGTCTCGACGATCTCGAACGCGGCGCTTTTCTGTCCCGCGATCCGATCCGGATTGATCGAGTTCACGATCGCGAACTCCGGCCGTTTTCCCAGCTCACGCACGATCCGGAGCGCGTCGTCAAAGTTGCCATCAATCGCGACAACCTTCGCGCCGTAGGCAAAGGCCTGGACCATTTTGCCGCTCGCGATTTTGCCGGCGGGCAGAATGACCGCGCAACGGATTCCGGCCCGCGCCGCGTAAGCAGCAGCCGACGCGGAGGTGTTCCCGGTCGACGCGCAAATGACGGCTTCCGTTCCCTGCTCCACTGCCTTCGAAACCGCGACGGTCATCCCGCGGTCCTTGAACGAGCAGGTCGGATTCAGCCCCTCGTATTTCACGAAGACCTCGCAGCCACGGCCAACACGTGCGGACAACTTCGCGCATGGAATGAGCGGCGTGTTCCCCTCGCCTAACGAGACGATCGGCGTCGCATCGCTGACCGGCAGGTATTCGCGATAGCGCGCGATCACGCCTTGGACGCGAGTGGGTGACGAGGTCGTCATCAGGGTTGCTCTATACCGCTTTGGTCTCGCGGAAAAGTTGTGAAGTCGGCGCGTCGCGTGGAGAATCGTTGCTGCCTTATGCCCGCTCTTAGCAAAGAAGATAAACTTCGCCTCCTCACGATTGTTCTCGAAAGCCGGCACGGCGATCTGCGCGAGCAGAATCTGAATCGTCAGGGCAAAGGGCATTTCCACGTCAGCGGCATGGGCCATGAAGGGCTCGCCGCGCTCGGCATGCAGCTGCGCGATGGTGATTACATCGCGGGGTATTATCGCGATCGGGGACTCGTGCTCGGCCGCGGCGTCGCGTCACGCGAGCTGGCGGTCGATTACTTTGCGAAGCGCGCGGGGCAGAGTCACGGCCGGCAGATGCCGTCGCATTACAGCTACGCGTCGAAAGGCATCTGGAGCGTGCCGACTCCGACGGGCGCGCAGCTACTCCCCGCCTGCGGGCTGGCGTGGGGCATCCAGTTGGACAAGAAGCCAAACGTCGTCATTACGACGATCGGCGATGCGGCTTCGCGTCAGGGTGATTTCTACGAGGCGTGCGCCTTCGCGAAAGAGCGGCAGCTGCCCGTCCTGTTCGTCGTGGAGGACAACAAATATGGCATCAGCAGCCCGACAAAGAAGATCCACCCGCGGGCGCTGAACGTTGTCAATCCACAGGACTGGCAGGTCATCGACGGCTCGGATCTGCAGGCGGTTTACGACGCCGGTGCGGAGGCGTTTAAAGCGATGCGCAACGGCGGAGGTCCGCGATTTTTCTGGATCGATATGGAGCGGCTCTCCAGTCACACCAGCTCGGATGACCAGAAGCTTTACCGCACCGCGGAAGAACTGACCGCGTGCGAGCAGCGCGATCCGCTGCGCGTCTGGAGCGAGCGGCTGATCGCGGAAGGCGTCCTCACTTCCGAGGAGTACGAGAAGCTCGATAAGGAGGTGAAGGAACGCATCCGGAAGGAATTCACGGATGCCGAGCGCGCCGAAGATCCGCGCGCGGATGAGCTGATGCTGCAAATCACGGGCGAGTTGCCGCAGTTGAATGACGAAGTTCTGCCGCCCGGCAAATACCGGATCGGTGACACGATCAACAAGACGCTGCGTCTTGGCCTAACGAGCAGTTCTGATCGCATCATCTTCGGTGAAGACATCGAGGATCCGAAGGGCGGCGTCTTCCGTCTCACCCAGCGGCTCTCGACAGAATTTCCGGAGCAGGTCTTCAACTCGCCGCTCGCCGAATCGACCATCATGGGCGTGGCCTGCGGACTCGCGTCGTACGGCAAACGGCCGGTGTTTGAGCTGCAGTTTGTCGACTTCATCGGGCCCGCTTGGAACCAGGTCGTGACCAACCTGTCGAACCTCCGCTGGCGCTCCTTCGGCACGTGGAAGTGCCCCCTCGTCATCTACGCGCCCTACGGTGCGTATCTGCCCGGCGGCAGCTTGTGGCACAGCCAGGCGAACGAAGCGCCGCTCGCGCATTTCCCCGGGATCAACATCGCGATCCCGAGCACACCGGAGGAC
>JALZAD010000019.1 GCA_030948555.1 Verrucomicrobiota bacterium
TGACGTGCTCGCGTCCATCGCCACGCGCGTTTTTGGGACGTGAAGGAAGCGCATCGTGGTTCCTTCGCTACGAAGAGGAAGCTTGGCAACGCGGAGTGCGAATCCTAGCTTCGGCAGCGTCGGCCAGAAACTCGATCGCGTATGAAAATGCTGCTGCCTGGCAGTGCCGCGCCGGAAGCTGCGAGCACGCCCGATCCTGCGCTCGCATTCTTCGAGGGCAGCGCGCAGGTCAAGCATGAGCGCGAGCTGCATGAGCTCTCGCGCGCGGGTGAAGTTCAACCGGAAGTCCTGGTCGATCTCGCACCGGACGATGTGGTCGAGCTGCAGTTTGCGGACGGCACGATGCAGTGGGTTTCCGTCGCGCAGCTGCGCGAGGACATGGCGAACTCCGGCGTTCGTTCGGCTGAGCTCGGCGGCATCCCGATTCCACTCCGTCCGATCACGCCCGAGCCGATCGCGGAGACACGCGAAACGCGCGACTTCACTGCCTGGGCGCTGAAAGGGCTCAAGGTGATCGGCTTCGATCCGGCCGGAAAACTGGCGGACCTCGCGCAGCAGAAGGTTGTCGAGAAGTTCGAGGAGAAGCTCACGCCGCCGGAAGGTTTGTATGCGCTCGATGGGCCGACCGCGGTGGGCCAGGCGATCACGACCGAGGCGCAGTTTGACCAACGCGGAACCGCGCTCGTTTTCCTGCACGGGACGGCGTCGTCGATCGCGGGGAGCTTCGGCGAGATCGGTGATGATTGGGCGAAGTTAAGCGCGCGTTATCCCGGGCGCGTTTACGGATTCCAACATCGGACGTTGAGCGTAAGTCCGGTCGCGAACGCCCTCGCGCTCGCGCGTCTCATCCCGGATCGCGCCACGATTCATCTGGTCTCGCATTCACGCGGCGGGCTCGTCGGTGAGTTGTTTTGCCTGCGGAAAATTTCCGCAGCGCAACTCGAAGCCTTTCGGCTGAAGGCCGAGCGCGTTGATGCAAACGCTCCGGCGGAAGAAGCCGCAGCGCGGGCAAACGCGCGCTCAGCGGAGATCGAGGCGCTGAAGGAACTCTCCGCCCTGCTCGAGAAACGGCAGTACAACATCGAGCGATTTGTGCGGGTCGCCTGCCCCGCGCGCGGCACCATCCTCGCCTCAGGTCGGGTGGATCTTTACCTCTCGATCATCACCAGCGCGATTGGGTTCGCAGTGAAGACGTCGCCTTACCTGCTGCCGATCCACACCTTCCTCAAAGCGACCACGATCGAGCTCGCGCGTCGCCGCACGCGTCCCGAGTCGCTGCCGGGATTCGAGGCGCAGATGCCCGAGTCGCCGCTCGTTCATCTGCTCAACAACACCGGCCTCGACTCGCAAGCGGACCTCGCCGTGATCGCGGGCGACATCGAGGCGGGCGGCGGAATCCTGAAGTCGCTCGAAGTGATCGCGACCAATCTCTTCTACCGCGAGAAGCACGATCTCGTCGTGAACACGGAGGCGATGTACGGCGGCGTCTCGCACGCGGGCGGGCTGTGGGAGTTCTTCGATCAAGGCAGCGACGTCTCGCATTTCACCTACTTCAAAAATGCGCGCACCCGCGATCGCCTCCTGAGCTGGCTGGCGCAGCCGCCGGGCCAAAATACAGACGTGCTATTCAAGCGGCGAACCCGCGAAGCCGTTGGCGTTGCGGCGAGTCGTTCGCCGACGCGACGTGAATCCGCAGCGTTGCCGACGCTCTTCATTTTGCCCGGCATCATGGGCACGCGGTTGAAGGACGCCCGCGGCACGTTATGGCTCGATCAGGAGCGACTCGCGACCGCCGGTTTTGGCGCGCTCGCACTAGGCGCCGATAACGTCGTGACAGACGGCGTCGTGCAGCTCGGCTATCAGGAGCTGGCGAATTATTTCTCCGCGACGCACAACGTGGTGCTCTTCGCTTACGACTGGCGGCGTTCTGTCGCGGATGCGGCGGAGCAGCTCGCGACGGAGATCGAGCGCGTCGCGGACGACGGCAAGACTGTACACATTATCGGCCACTCGATGGGCGGGCTGGTGGCGCGCGCGATGATCGCGCTCCATCCGGAGTTGTGGAAGAAGCTCTGCGGCGCGGGCGGACGCTTGCTGCAACTCGGCACGCCGAACGGCGGGAGTTTTGTCGTCCCAAGAATTCTCTGGGGCGTGGAAGCAACCGTGCAGATGCTCGCGCTTCTCGATCCGCGGCTGAGCAAACAGGAGATCTGCGAAATCCTCGCCGGCTATCCCGGTCTGCTAGACCTGCTGCCGGAAACGCCGGACCAGGAATTCTTCAATGCGTCGTGGTGGAAAACGAATCGCGGCCAGCTCGCGTCGCCTGCTGAAGTTGAGCTGAAACGCGCGGCCGCGCTGCGGAAGAAGATCGCGCTCAGCGACACGACAGGTTTGCTCTACGTCGCAGGCAGTGACGACGCGACGCCTGCCGATCTCATCTTTGACGCCAGCGGCGCAACCTGGCCGACGACCCAAGACGGCGACGGAACTGTGCCCTACGCGCTCGGCCTCATTCCGGGCGTTGCGACCTACTTCGTCGATGCGGTGCACGGTGCGCTGGCCGAGGAGTCGACCGCGTTCGATGCCTACAGCGAACTGCTGGCAAACGGCGCGACGACGAAGCTCCAGAAGGTCGCGCCAGAGCGCACGGAGGCCGCCGTGGCGAGTGGCGCGTTGCGTGGTCCGGAGCCGGTTCTTTTCCCGACTGAAGACGAGCTTTTGAACGCGGCGCTCGGGAGGCGTCGCAAGAAGACAGCGCAGGCGACGCAAAAGCTTCCGGCGCTCAACATCGTGATCGGTCATGGCGATCTCCGTCGGTCGCGATTGCCGCTGATCGTCGGTCACTACGCTGGCGATAAAATCGTCAACGCAGAACGAATCCTCGACGACCAGCTCGACGGTCGGCTTTCAAGACAAGCGGCGCTCGGGCTTTATCCCGGCCCCGAAGGAACGGTGGAATTTTTTCCGGCGCCGAACAGCTCGCCGCCCGGCGCGCTCGTTGTTGGGCTCGGACAGATCGGCGACATCAGCATGGAGAAGGTTCGTCGTGCCGTCATGGATGCGGCGTTGCGCTATGCAGTTCAGCTTGTCGACAGCACGGAGGCGAGCGCGAGCACGTCGGAGCCGGCGGTCGGTTTGAGCACATTGCTGATCGGGACGAACGGCGGTCGCGCGTTGCGGCCGATCGACTCCATCACCGCCATCGTCACCGGCGTTCTCGACGCGAACAAAGCGCTCGAGAACTCGAAGCTGATCGACAAGGTCTGCTTCAGCACGCTGCACATTGTGGAGCTTTACGAAACGGTCGCGACGCAGGCGTTGTACGCAGCGCGTGATCTCGCCGCGCGCTTGCAGCGCGAACGCGAAGCGACGCAGGACGTCGCGGTTGCGCCATACGTCCAACCGCTCGGCCGCGGCCGGGTGCAGCCGCCGTTGAATCCATACGAAACGGGCTGGTGGCCGCGCATCGAAATCACCAGCGAACGCGACGACGAAGGCAAGGAGACCGGCCATTTTCGTTTCTCTATTCCGACTTCACGCGCCGGGATCGATGAGCGCATCACCGCCGCGCAAGCCGACCTGATCAAAGACCTGGTTGCTCACGCGATCATCAGTCCCGTCATCGATACGGACGCGGCGTCTCATCTCTTCGAGCTCCTGGTGCCAAACACCTTGAAGCCGCGGCTCGACGTGGAAGCGGCCAATGCGCTCATCATCGTCGACAGCGGCACGGCGCAGATCCCGTGGGAGATGCTGGCGCGGCGCACGATCAAGAATGTCGAGTTCCTCGGATTGCGCATGGGTTTGCTGCGGCAATTCAAAACGACCGCCGCGTCGCAAACGCGGACGCCGGACTCGCGCTCATCGAAGGCTGTCGTAATCGGCAACCCGATCACGCCCTTCGCGACATTGACCGGAGCAGCGAACGAGGCGCGTGCCGTCGCGGCCGCGCTGACGGAGCACAAGTTCGAATGCGAACAGCTGATCGAGCAGGATTTCTTCGCGAACTTCAAAGCGATCCTGACGCCTGATTACCGAATCCTGCACATTGCCGCGCACGGCTTCTACGATCCGGACAGGGCGAATCCGAGCGGCGTCGTGCTTGGGCAAAATACCGAGGGTAAGCCGCGTTTCCTGACCGCGGGCGAGATCGAGCAAATGCCTGCGATGCCTGAGCTGGTTTTCCTGAACTGCTGCCATCTCGGCAGAATCGACGAGGTCACCGGCACAGCGCAGTCGCTCGCGAATGTGAACCAACTTGCCGCGAGCGTGGCGGAGCAGTTGATCCGCAAAGGCGTGCGTGCGGTGATCGCCGCCGGCTGGGCGGTGGATGACGGAGCGGCCACAGAGTTTGCGCAGCAGTTCTACGGACAGATGCTGACCGGCCATTGCTTCGGCGATGCTGTCCTGCATGCGCGTCGCGTGACGGAACTCAATCACCCAAACGTGAACACGTGGGCGGCGTATCAGTGTTACGGCAGTCCTGATTTTCGGCTGGAGGAAGCCGGTCCACCGACAACCAGCTCGCCCGCGAGCGGTACCACCTATTTCTTCGCCACGAAAACGGAGTTTCTGCACGCGATCCGCGACCTGCAGAGCGACGCAGTCGACGGCAAGACGCCTTCGGACAAAGCGGCGGTTCGCGCGTCGCTTGAAGCGCTCGAACGCTCGCTGCCCGTCATCTGGGTTGATGGCGAAACGCAGTACGAGCTCGGGATGGTCTGGGCGGCGCTGCAGGATTTCGATCGCGCGCGCGCGCTGCTCGAGAAGGCGGTGAGCGCAGAAGACGGGCTCGCGCCGTTCCGGGCCGCGGAGCAACTCGCGAATGTGGAGGACCGCGCGATCGCGCTGGAAGCGAAAAAGGTAGGCGCGGTGGTGAGCGAGATCCGCGATCGTTGGACGCGCGCGCAGGAGCGGTTCGAGAAACTTCTCGCCGTGGCGGAGACGCGTGAGCGCTGGTCGCTGCGCGCAGCGTGTGAGAAGCGGCGCGCGGAACTGGAGACCGGCGCCGCGAGGCGGACTTTATTGAAGGCGGCGGCGAAACACTACGGCATTGCCTACGAGCTGAGCGTTACCGCCGGTACGCCGGATCCTTATCCGGGGTTGAATTACCTGACGCTGCTTTTCCTCTCAGATCCGGCCAAGTCGAAGAAGGTGCTGAAGACGAAGCTCGGCGAATTGCGGCGGCAGATTGAAACGCGCAATCGCGACGAGGGCGGCAAGGAAATTTGGCCACTGGTGCACGAAGCGGATGCATTGCTGCTGCACCACCTCGTTGCGGGTGACCTTCATCGCGGCGGGGCGAAGAATGCGCCTGCCGCTCTGGACGTGATCATGGAAGCGTACGCGAAAGTTTTTGCTCAAGGCGTCACGCCCGCCGAACGGAACTCGATTGCCGGTCAGGCCGACCTTATCATGCGGTTCCTTGACGCGAGCGACGGCACGCTGCCGCATCGCGCCGGCGTGATCGAGGCGTTGAAGACCATCCGGCAATCGATCGTCGCACCAGCCGCGAAGTAACGCGTTGCCCGCGACGCTGCTTGCTGCCTCCACGCGCCTCGCGGAAGCTCAGAACGCCACTGCAATCCGCGATTGGATAGCGCCGGCAAACCTCTCGCACAGTGCCTGTAGCTCAACCGGATAGAGCTTCTGACTTCGGATCAGAAGGTTGGGGGTTCGAATCCCTCCAGGCACGTTCCGTCCAACTTGCCTCACGCGCGGCGAACTGCGCGTGCGAATCATGAACGTGCAGCGCAAACCGATCATTGTGGTCCTCGGCATGATGACCACCATGCCGGTGGGCGGCGTCATCTGGCAGACGCTGCACTATCTGATTGGCTTCGAGCGTCTCGGCTTTGACGTCTATTACGCCGAAGACCACGGGATGGTGCCAGCGATGTTCGCCGACGCGCAGGACACGGATGGCAGCACACGCGCGGCAGCGTTTCTCGATCGAACCCTGAGCCGGTTCGACTTCGGAAATCGCTGGTCCTATCGCACGTGGCATAGCGAAGAACGATACTTTGGGCTTCGGCAGAGTGAGATCGAGCAGGCCTACTCAGGCGCAGCTGCAGTGATCAACTTGCACGGCGGAACCGTTCCGCGGCCGGAACACCAACGCGGCGGAGCGTTCATCTACCTTGAGACGGATCCGGTCGCGCCGCAGGTTGAGTTGCACAACGGCGTCAAAGAAACGGAGGAGTTTCTCGATCAGCACACCGCTTATTTCACCTTCGGCGAAAATCTCGGTGGCGCAGATTGCAAGGTCCCACTGCCTCCGCCGAAGTATCGGTTCCACCCAACTCGCCAGCCTGTTGTTTGTGACCTCTGGCAGGATCACGGGCTGCCCGTCCGCGATGCGTTCACAACGATCGCGAATTGGCGGCAGCCGATGCGCGATATGACGCTGGATGGTGAAGTTTACTACTGGAGCAAGCACTGGGAGTTCATGAAATTTCTCGACCTGCCGAAGCTGACTCACGAGAGGTTTGAGCTCGCGCTGAGCAGTTACGAAAAGGCCGATCAGG
>JALZAD010000027.1 GCA_030948555.1 Verrucomicrobiota bacterium
GCACGGGCCTGCTTCTTATCTTCCTTCGTCACGGGCAACGCGGCCTTCACCTCATCGTCGCCAGCGTCGGCCGGACGCGGCGGCTTCACTGTCGACTTCACCGCGGTGTAAGGATCGTTTTCCGCGAGCAGAGTCGGCGCTTGCAGCGGGATCGCTTTGACCTGCGCCGTGTCGACCGCGAGCGCGGCACGCGGCACACCGGCTTCAGGAAGATCATGCGCAATCCGGGTCCGCGCGTCGCCGTGCACGTCGCATGGATCGGTCGGCATTTGCTCCTTTGTGGCGAGTTCGCGATAGACCGTTTCCTTCGGACACTTGTCGGTCGCGAGCAGGCCGGACTTCGAGCAGATCTCGACCGTCTGAATACTCGCCGGTTTCGGCAGTTCCTTCGGCGGATAATTCGCGGCCGATGCCTTCATGATGTCGACCCAAACCGGCAGCGCGATCTCACTGCCAAACGCGCCACGATAGATTTTCTGCGGCTTATCGAACCCTGCGCGCACCGCGCAGGTGATCGCGTTGTCGTAGCCGACGAAGAGCGCTTCGGTGAAGTCGTAGGCCGTACCGGTTTTGCCCGCGGCGGGAATTTGGCCGAGTCCGAGGCGTGTCCGCGCGGCGGCGCCGGTGCCTTTGTCGAGTGCGTCGACGAGGCACGAGTGCACCTCGTAAGCAGTCTCCGGTTTCATCACGACCTGCCGGTTCTTGTCGCGGGCCGACTCCCAGACAACCGCGCCGTTCTTCTCTTCGATCCGATCGAGGATAAACGGCTCGCTAGGCCGAGTGCCGCCGTTAGGAAACGCCGTATAAGCCAGCGCGAGTTCGGCCAGCGTCACTTCGCTCGCACCCAGAAACGTCGCCGGATACGGACGCAGCTGCGACTTGATGCCGACATTTTTGCAAAGCTGAAGCACCGCATCCACGCCGGCCTGCATGCCGATGCGAACCGCCGCGCCGTTCTTTCCTTTGGTGAGCGCTTCACGCGCCGTCATTCGGCCTTCGTAGCGGTTGTCCGGATTCTCCGGACCCCACTCGCCGAGAATGCCCGTCGTGCCGCCGATCATGACCGCGCGATTATCGAGCGGCGAATCTTCGACCGAACTTCCAGGAAAGAGCCCCTTCTCGAACGCAGCGGCGTAGACGAATGGCGTGAACGCCGTCCCCGCGGGACGATGCGATTGCAACGCGCGATCGTACTGGTTGTGCTCGAAATCGCGGCCACCAACGAGCGCGAGAATGCCGCCGGTTTGATTGTCCAGCGCGATGACCGCGCCCTGCAAATATTCCGGCGCGCCGTTCTTGCTGAGCGTGCCGGCCTTCTTCGCCGCGTTGAATCGCGCCGCGTAAGCTTCGTAAGTCTCGTGCGAGTAACCCGGCGTCTGATCGACCTTGTCGAGGTGCGTTCGCAACGACTCCTCCGCGACCTTCTGCAGATCGGAATCAATCGTCGTCCGGATGCGGAAGCCTTCGTTCATCGCGCGATCCCAACCGACCGCCGCGATCACCTGCTGGCGGATGTACTCGATCGCGTAGGTCTGGCCCTGCGCGCTCTGACGAGTCCCGACCACCGCAACTTCATCGGCCTGCGCGGCCGCACATTTTTCCGGCGAGATGAAGCCAAGATCACGCATGCGGGCGAGCGCGAGGTTCCGGTTTTCCTTCGCCGCGTTTTTGTCGCTCCACGGCGAGATGCGATTCGGGCTCTTGATCACGCCGGCGATGGTCGCGCATTCCGCCAGCGTCATTTCGCGAGCCGGCTTGCCGAAGTAACCACGCGCCGCGGCCTCCGCGCCATAAAGCCCGCCGCCGAAATAAATCCGGTTCAGGTAAAGCTCCATGATCTTCTGCTTGCCGATGTTCTCCTCGATGCGGCGGGCGAGGAAGAGCTCGACCATCTTGCGGCGGAAGGTGCGTTCCTTGAGCGAAAAAGTATTTCGCGCGAGCTGCTGCGTGACCGTGCTCGCGCCCTGCCGCACGTGACCAGCGGTGAAGTTCTTCAGGGCAGCGCGCACGATGCCGAAGAAATCGTAACCGTTGTGCTGGTAGAACTTGTTGTCCTCCATCGCAACGACAGCGTTCACAAGGTCGCGCGGCATCTGGTCGTAGGGGATCGTCTCCCGATTCTCCACGTAGATTTGGCCGAAGATTTTGTCGTGCCGATCGACGATCACGCTGGCCGATTCCATCTGCTGGAGTTGGCTCAAATCGTAGACCTCCGCCTGGCTGCGCAGGTCCGCGGCCATGATGAGCACGTAGATGAAACCGCCGATGACGAGGGCGAGAAAAGCGCCAAGCGGGACGTAGAATTTCGGCTTGGTGTACCAAGGCTGCCGATCCTCTACGAAATACTTGTCGCGCGCTTGGTAAGAGACTGGCATTTGCGAAGGGCAAGGACTGTTACGTCCGGCGCGCAACTTAGGTGCAACTGTCAGGAAAATCCAAACCGCAAAACGGGAATCCGGCTCTCCTTGCGGAGCTGCGCCGCGAGATCGCGGGGCGTGGGCCGATGCCGTTCGCGCGCTTCATGGAACAGGCGCTTTATCATCCGGCGCACGGTTACTACAGCTCGGGCCGGGCGCGGATCGGGCGCGGGGGCGATTACTTCACCAGCGTGAGCGTGGGGCCGCTATTCGGGCGCATGATGGCGGCGCAATTCGCGGAGATCCGCGAGCGGCTCGGCTCGCCTGATGATTTCACGATCGTCGAGCAAGGCGCGCATCGCGGCGAGTTCGCGCGCGATGTTCTCCAGCACTTCGATGGCGGCGTGCGCTACGTGATCGTTGAGCTGTTCCCCGCCTTGCGCGAAGAACAACGGAGGACGCTAAGAGGTTTCGACGTCGAGTGGTGCGGCGAGATTCCGCCGTTCCGCGGCGTCCACTTTTCGAATGAGCTGATCGACTCGATGCCGGTGCACCTTGTGCAGTGGACGGGCAGCGAGTGGCTGGAGCGCCACCTCGACGAAAACCTTATCTTCGTTGATCTGCCGATCGCGAATCCGCAGCTCGTCGAGCGCGTCGCGCAGATTCCGCTACCACTGCCGAGCGGCTACGAAACAGAAGTGAATCTCGCCGCGCTGGAGTGGATCGAAACGCTCGCATTGAAGCTGGAGCAGGGCTTCATCATCGCGGCGGATTACGGATTCCCGCGCGACGAATACTATGCGCTGCATCGCACCCGCGGCACGTTGCAGAGCTACGTGAATCACAAGCTGCTCGAAGATCCGCTAGCGAATGTGGGCGAAGCCGATCTCACTGCGCACGTCGAATGGACGAGCCTCGCCGAGCGCGCGCTCGAATGCGGAATGCAGCTCGCCGGCTTCATGGACCAGCATCATTTCCTCACCGGCCTGCTGACCGAAGAACTCACGGCCGACGCGAAGAGCACACGCGCATTACAGACGCTGATTCA
>JALZAD010000066.1 GCA_030948555.1 Verrucomicrobiota bacterium
TCTCTGGGGCATGGAGATCATCGACTTCCTGAAGCAACATCGCTCGATCGACTTCACCGCCGAAGAATTCGTCGGCCTGCTCTCGAAGCTGCAACCGCGGCTCTATTCTATCGCGTCCAGCCTCAAGGCGTTTCCTGACCAGGTGCACTTCATCATCGATGTGGTGCGTTACGAAAGTCACGGCCGCGTGCGCAAAGGCGTTTGCTCCACCTTCATGGCTGACCGCGCGGATGACGCGCCGGTTCCGATTTACCCGAGCAGCTCGAAATTTCGTCTGCCGGACGATCCGGAGACGCCGATCGTCATGGTCGGCCCCGGCACCGGCGTGGCGCCGTTCCGCGCCTTTCTTCAGGAACGCCGCGCCATCGGCGCCCGTGGCAAGTCGTGGCTCTTCTTCGGCTCACAGCGCGAGAGTTGCGACTACTTCTACAAGTCGGATTTCGACGAGCTGCAGTCGGAAGGTTACCTGACCCGGCTCAACTGCGCGTTCTCCCGCGACCAGGCGCACAAGATCTACGTGCAGACCCGGATGGAGGAAAACAGCGCCGAGCTTTGGAAGTGGATCGATGAAGGCGCGCATTTCTTTGTCTGCGGCGACGCCAAACGCATGGCCAAAGATGTCGACGCGATGCTGCACAAAATCGTGGTGAAAGAGAGCGGCCGCACGCCGGAAGCAGCCAGCGAGTATGTGGAGCAGATGAAGAAAGAGAAGCGCTACAAACGCGACGTTTACTAGAAGCGTCCTGTCCTCAGCGCACGGGCTCAAAGCGTGACGACTTCCGCTGAGGACGGCGGACGCTACAGCAGCCCACCTGCAGCGCCGCTAGTCGGGAGGACGCACATCGTTTGCGGCATCGAACCAAGGTCCCTCCACAGCGGCGGCAAGGGTATTTGCGCCGACTTCCCTATCGATCAGCGTTTGAGGCGCGCGACCAGCATCGCGGCAACGCAGATAACGGCGGACACGATTGCTGCGGTCGCACCGACCGTGAGCCAGCGCGGCCGATACTGAAGGATCAGAAGGCCGGAAGCGCCGGGTGGGACGTCGACCGCTGGCGTGAGGCCGTTCCACGAAGTGACCGGCAGTTCCTGTCCGCGAAAACGCGCGCGATAGCCGCGGAAGTAAGGGCGTGAGAAAGTGATCTTTGCTGGAGTCTTCGACGTTGCCGCGGCTTCCAACCTGACTTGCTGACGCGAGTTCTCGAGCACACGAACGGAGCCCTCTCCTTCTGCCACTCGCACGCGCGGGAGCGGCCCGCCATGGCGCTGGAAGACGCGACCTTCGCTCGTGCTCAGGACGAGCTCCCATTCGTTCTCGGGCCACGGCCTGAGCCACCACCACTCGTTAGCTACGATGATTCCGTCGACGCCGAGGTCGGCCAATAACCCGTCAGCCTGCGCTTGAGAATCCAAGAGCTCCTCCGCTTTCCACTGAGGAATATCTCCATGAATCGGGACGTCGAACGCACGCGCCACGCCAGCAGGGCGAATCGGGCTGTAGCCGTTGATCAAATGCACTGCGCCCCACATCGAGGTGCTGCCCGGCCGCAGGAGCCCCGCCGCTTCGGGTTTTCTTTGCCCCCGAAAGTAAAGCTCAGGCGCGGGGTAAAGGCTCAGATAGAGTCGCTGCGGGTCGAGCGGTTCCGCGCGGGTGAGACTCTGTTCAAAGTTGTAGCTCGGAACACCACCGTTCGGCGGAATGCAAAGGTAGGTTGCGATAACCGAGGCGAACGTGACCGCGGCAGGCAGCCACCCGTTTCCAGGCAGGAATTCGGCCGCCGCCCAACCGAGCGCGATGGCCAGATACACGATGGAGAGCTTCAAACCAACAGGTCCCGCCGCATTGCTCAGCCACATCGCGACAGCCACTGCGACGACGAGGGCGATCGCCACGCGCGCGGGTGTCCACCATTTCCGACGCCGTGCGTCCTTTAATGCTTCCGCCGCGCAGAGCGCCAGCGAGAGATGGATCAAAGGCAACCAGCGGAAGCTCCAGCGAAATACACTCGCGCTCGGCAGCATCGAAATGACTACCACGACCGCAAGCAAGCCGAGTTCCCAGCGAATTCGCCTAACAAAGGCTCGCCCGCTACTGATCATGCCGTAAAGGAGCGCGGCTGGTGCGACGAGCCCGCACGCCATCTCCGTTGCAGTGTGCCGCGCCATGCGTGTAGAGAAATCCGCCCAGGGAACAGTCCAAGCCGGCAACACGTAGGCGGGAAGCGCGCTCAGCGGAATGACCCACTGCCAGTTTGCCGCGGGCGCGTAAGCCTGGCGCGCCGAGCCGCCCATGTAATCGAGCAAGGCGAGCCACGCCGGCGCAGATAGCCCAAGCCCGAGCACCCATGCGAGCGCGAGCCTCACCGTCGCGGGCCAATTCCGCCTAACGAGTGCACGCAGCGCGATCCAGCCCGTCACCAGCGCCAGCATCACGATCGTGTAAGGGAACCCGCCCGCGACGAGCAGATAGATAAACAGCGCCGCGACGAAGCTACCGGCACGCGGTGCG
>JALZAD010000075.1 GCA_030948555.1 Verrucomicrobiota bacterium
AGTTCGAAGGAATCGCAAAGCCGATCCCCTGCGACCCGCCGCTCCGCGAAATGATCGCGGTGTTAATCCCGACGATCTCACCTTGCAGGTTGATCAACGGGCCGCCGCTGTTGCCCGGATTGATCGCTGCGTTCGTCTGCAAAAGATCGCCGAAACCATCAACGCGATTTGGTCGCCCTTTCGAGCTGATGATTCCGTCCGTGACTGTCTCCTCGAAGCCAAACGGATTGCCGATCGCGAGCACGAAGTCACCGGCCTGCACCGCGTCCGAGTCGCCGAACTTCAACGGCTTCACGTTCGGCTCCTCGATCTTCAAGACCGCGAGATCAACTGTTGCATCCGCGCCGACCAGCCGCGCCTTTTTGCTGCGACCGTCACTCAATTGCACCTCGATCTCGTCCACCTGATCGACCACGTGATTGTTCGTGATGATGTGTCCTTCGCTCGAAACGATCACGCCCGAGCCGAGCGAATTTTGCACCGTCGCCTGCTCGCTCGGGTTCCGGAATTGCCGCGAGTTCCGATAGAAAAACTCAAACGGGTCCATCGTGTTCCGGCGCATCGGGATCTTCTTCGAAGTCTTGATGCTCACGACCGATGGCAGGACGCTGCTGACCAGGACGCGCCGCTCGCGCTGCATCGCCTGCAGAGATCCGACCTGCGACGCGTCAACTGTCGGCGCGGAGGCGAGCGTGTACTTTTCCGGCCGAATCTGCACCGCCAGACCGAGGCCGCCGTGCTTCATCCGATAATCGTAAAGCGCGGAAATGCCGGCGCTCAGAAGGCCAACGAAGAGGAGGAATTTCAGAAGATTTTTCATCAGCTCACGTGGGAGTAACTCCGACCCTGCTCTTCGACAACCAACTTTCGGAAACGTTGATTTTCTGGCGCTTCGAGAAACGGATCCCACTCGATGATCGCATTTGCCGCGGTGCGCGCGCGCAGCATCAGCTGCATGTCCGTCTTCAGATTTCCGAGCTGCAGCGCGGGCAGCCCGCTCTGCGCCGTACCGAGCAAATCGCCGGGTCCGCGTTGATCCCAATCCGCCTCCGCGACTTCGAAACCGTCGCGCGTTTTTTCCAGCACGCCGAGCTTCGCCGCACTCTCCGGTGAGGTGTCGTCGCTCAGCAAAATGCAATACGACTTGTGCTCGCCGCGACCGATCCGGCCGCGCAACTGATGCAACTGCGCGAGCCCAAATCGCTCCGCATTCTCCACCAGCATCACGGTCGCGTTCGGCACATCGACACCCACTTCGATGACCGTCGTGCTAATCAGCGCGCTCGTTTCGCCGCTGCGAAAACGCTCCATGATCGCCTGCTTCTCCGGGCCCGGAATCCGCCCGTGCAACAGATCGCAACGGAATGGACGCAGACGTTCGCACCACGTCTCGAATTCCGCCGCCGCCGCTTTCACATCGAGCTTGTCGCTCTCTTCGATCAGTGGATAAATCACGTAAGCCTGCCGACCAGCTTCCAGTTCCTTGCGCAAAAACGTCAGCACCTCGCCGAGCTTCGTGTTGTCGCGCGCGGCCGTGATGATCTTCCCGCGGTTGGACGGCATCTCGTCGATCGTCGAGACATCGAGATCGCCGTAGATCGTCATGGTCAGGGTTCGCGGAATCGGCGTTGCCGTCATGACCAGGACATCCGGCGCTGGTTCACGACTCGTTAGGCGCGCGCGCTGCGAGACGCCGAACTTGTGCTGCTCATCGATCACAACCATCCCGAGATTCTGAAACTCAACCGAGTCGTAAAGCAGCGCATGTGTTCCGACAGTAATGTGCGGCCCACGGAAGGCCTGGGGAGCGCACGCTTGCAGCGTGCTGGCGAACTCGTCCCGAGTTCCCAAACTTTCCTCAGAACGCATCTGATCCTCTTGCGTCCATACCCAAGGATAGTCCTCATCCACCTCCGCGGCGCCGGCTTCCCAAGGATTCCGCAGGATATAGTGGAACTTCTCCTCCAGATCAGCGTCCGAGCGGATGTAACGATCGAACGTCTCCTTCTCCCAGACAGATCCTTCTTTGCCGTCCAATCGGTTGATCTCACGCGCGGTAAAACGTTTCACGCCGCCGACCACCTCCCCAACGGACCAAAAGGCGGTCTCGCCGTCCGCGTCTGTTTTCTTCGACCAAGGCTGAAAGAGGGCGTGGACGTGATCCGGCATCACCGCGAGTGCGAAAAGTTCGTATCGCGAGTTATGGAAGTGACGCCATGCATTCAGCACCAACGTCCGCGCATCAGCGTTCAGG
>JALZAD010000078.1 GCA_030948555.1 Verrucomicrobiota bacterium
CAGCTGATCGAAGCCGCCGAAAGTCGCGTTGATGTCGTCGGCGAGTTTGCCGGTCGGGTTTCCGCCGGCATTCGGGCCCATGATCTGCCAGAAGAAAGAATGATTGGCGTGACCGCCGCCGTTGTTGCGCACGACCGTGCGAATGTCTTCCGGGACATCGTTCAAATTGCTAATCAGATCCTCGACAGACTTGTTCGCGAGCTCCGATTTGTCTTTGAGCGCGTTGTTCAGATTCGTGATGTAAGTCTGGTGATGCTTGGTGTGATGGATCTCCATCGTGCGCGCGTCGATATGCGGCTCGAGAGCGTCGTAGGCGTAGGGCAACTGGGGTAATTCGTAAGCCATAGGCTTAACAGTTCGGCGCGAAACGGAGTGCGTCAATCAACCCGCCCGCCCGGAGCCCCGACGAACGCACCCGCTGATGGCAATGACGTGCCGGATCCGTTGCGCAGCGATCCGCGTTTTGCCTCGCTGCTCGACCGCCTCGGTCTTTGAAACCGCGGCAGCTTCTTTGTAGCTCGCGGTCAGACTAATAATTCGTCATCCCGAGCGAAGTCGGGGGAGCTCGCGGCAGTATCGCGGGTATGGCCACGGGGTCCTTCGACTCCGCTGACGCTCCGCTCAGGATGACTGCCTGAGGAGATCAGCAGCGGAAGAAGCTCGGCTGGTGACCGACGCCGTTCCGGTAGTTTGCGTAAGTCGCGAGCGCGAGAAGCGGGAAGTTCTGCCGATACATATCGTACTTAAGATAAAACACGCCGGGGAAGCCGGTGCCGGTGACCTGCGGTTCTTTCCATGAGCCGTCGCTTCTCTGCGTGTTAACCAGGTAACGCAATCCGCGCTGCACGCTGGCCCGATCGAGATCGCCGCAGGCGCAGATTCCCATTAACGCCCACGAGGTTTGTGACGCCGTGCTTTCGCCTTTTCCCTTCAAGGTCGGATCATCGTACGAGGCGCAAGTTTCACCCCAGCCGCCATCCGCATTCTGGCAGCTCTCCAGCCAATCACGGCCGCGCAGAATCCAATCCTGCGACATATCCTCGCGGATCGCGCCCAAGCCGCGCAGGACCTGCCACGTGCCGTAAATGTAGTTCACGCCCCAGCGGCCGTACCACGAGCCGTCGTCGTCCTGCGTGTCGATGAGATATTGAATGGCGCGGCGGACGCACGGCTGTTGCGCGTCGAAGCCGACGTAGCCGAAGAGCTCGAGCGTGCGCGCGGTCAAGTCGCTGCAGGTCGGATCGAGGATCGCATTGTGATCCGCAAAGGGCATGTCCTCAAGCCAGTGTTGCGTCACTTCCTTGTCGAATGCCGCCCACCCGCCGTCCTTGCACTGGAAGCTGAGCTGCCAGTCGATCGCGCGTTTGAAAAGCGCGTTCAGTTCCGCCTGGTTGTCTGGCCTCACGAGTCGCAGGCCCATCAACACCATCGCGGTGTCGTCGGTGTCCGGGTAGTAGACGTTGTTATACTCGAACGCCCATCCGCTCGCCTCAGGATGAGGGTTGTTCATCGCCCAATCGCCGCGAATCCGGACTTCCTTGCTCACCAGCCAATCGGCGGCTTTGCGCATTGCCGGATGCTCCGCCGGGAGGCCGGATTCGCCGAGCGCGATCATGTTGATCGCGGTGTCCCAAACGGGTGAGAGACACGGCTGAATCCGGAGATCCGCCGGGTCATCAACGAAGAGGCCCCGGAAATCGTGCTCCGCTTTGACGTAGGTCGGATGATCAGCCGGATAGCCGAGCGCGCGCAGCGCGATCATCGCATTCAGCATCGCCGGGAAGACGGTCGCGAGTCCGTCGCTCCCTTCACCGATTCGCTCCAGCATCCAGCGCTCGGCTTCTTCGAGCGCGCGCTTCCGCATCGGACGCCAGCCGCCCTTCGAGATGACCTTCAGCGCGTAGTCGGCGCGGAGGAAAAGATTCCGCCAGGCAAAGAAACGCCGGTCGCGCGGCAGCGTGAAATCCTTCTGCTCGGTGCCGACTGGATAGAGTTCGTGCAGTTGTTTCGAGTCTGGCAACTCACGCGTCGGCTTGAAGTGATTGATGATCGCGAGCGGCACCAGCATGGCGCGGCTCCACGACGACATCTTGTAGATGTGAAACGGGAACCACTGCGGCAGGAGCATCATCTCCACCGGAATCTACGGCAGGTACTGCCAGGGGAACTGACCAAGCAGCGCGAGGTAGAGCTTGCTGAAGGTGTTCATCCGCGGGATGCCGCCGAGTCGCAGGATGTTCGCGCGCGCTTCCTGCATGAACGGCAGCTCCGGCGAATGGCCGGCGAGCTTCAAGGCGAAGTAGGCCTTTACCGATGCGTTCACTTCGCTCGGTCCGTCGTAATAGATGTTCCAGCCGCCGTCCGGCAGTTGGCGCTTCAAGATGTGACGAACGCACCGCTCCTCGAGCTCTTCATCCACTTCGCCGAGCCAGTGCATGAAGAGCACGTAGTCGGAGCAAAGCGTACTATCGACGATCAGTTCGCCGCACCAGTGACCATCGGGCCGCTGTTGGCGCAGGAGATTCTGCTGCGCGCGACCGATCGCTTCATAGATGTCGGCCGCTTGAGGCCGATACGCCGGCGCCATGTCCGGCGTGGCGCTTGGTAACGGGATAACGTTCGAAGATGCGGGAGCCATCTGCGAAAAAATTTAGGATGCGACTGCTTCTTCGACTTCGGCGCGCTTGCCCGTCAGATGGCCATTGCCCGAGGTGACGCCGTTGTATGCGAGCACTTCGCTGCCGCGGCCCTTCGATTGCGGCTTCGCTCCGAAATTAAACTTTACCGTCTTCCAGGTGTCGCCCGGCTTCGCGTTCAAGCCGAGGCTCGCGGTCGGCTCGTAGCCGCAATGCGTCATACAATTCTCGCAGCGCGGATCGCGCGCCACACCGTCAACGACGCCGTACTTATCCCAGTCGACGTTCGCGAGCAGCTCTGAATAACTCGCGTAGTGGCCGGTGCCGTTGGTGCCGGCAGCGTCGGTCATGAAATAACACGGTGCTTTCCAGCCGCGCATGTTCCGAGTCGGGATTGCCCAGGCTGAGCAGGTCAGGTCGCGCTTGCCGGCGAGGAACTCAAAGTAAACCGGCGTGCCGAAGAAGGTGTAGCGGTTCATCCACTCATCCATCTTGGCAAACTTCTCGACCGTCGACTTGCGGGTGAGGAAGAAGTTTTCCGGCTGGAGATTCAGCCGCGAGATCATGTCTTTCTTTGCCGCGTCGTACTCATAGCCCGGCGTGATGGTGTGACCGTCGACTCCGAGATCGGAGAGAAAATCAAAGAGCTGCTCGAGCTCGTCCATGTCCGTCTCTTTGTAGACGGTGGTGTTCGTCGCCACCTGATAGTCGAGCATCTTCGCCATCTTGATCGCGAGCACGCATTCCTTAAACACGCCCTCGCGTTCCACGATGATGTCGTGCGTCCGCTCGAGACCATCGAGGTGCACGTTCCAATACATCCAGTCGCTCGGCGCAATCGTTGGCTTCGCCGCATCCTTCGGACCCTTCCGCACTTCGGTAGCGTCCTTCTCGGTCATCAAGCCAGCGCCGAGCATCTCCGTAATTTTCGCCTCCACGAACTGCGGCTTGCTCGCGAGCTGCGAAGCCATCCACTCGCGCATCTTTTTGCGCATGAACATCGCGTTCGTGCAGACGTAAACGATTCGCTTCCGGTCGAGGAGGCCGCCGATCAGCGCCTCGATCTGCGGGTGAATGAGCGGCTCGCCGCCGCAAATGGATACCATCGGCGCTTTGCATTCGTCCGACGCGCTCAGGCAATCTTCGAGCGACATCATGTCCTTGAGCGAGGTCGAGTATTCGCGAATGCGGCCGCAACCGGTGCAGGTCAGGTTGCAGGTGTGAAGCGGCTCGAGCTGGAGGACGGTGGCGAACTTTTCCGTGCCGCGCAGTTTGTGGCCAATAATGTACGCCGCGATTTTGCCCGTCAGCGCTAGAGGGAATCTCATAGGAGCGAGGATAGTAACGAGAGCGGTCCGCCTGTCAACGACAGTGAACGATCGTTCATTCGTCGTTTGCCTAACGAGTGCAACAAGTGAAACTAGGTGCTGATGAGTGAAAACGTCGCAGTCGTTGGAGCTTCGCCGAAGCCGGATCGTTATGCCTACAAAGCGATGGACATGCTGCGCAAGCATGGTCACCGCGCGATCCCGGTGAACCCCGCGTTCCCCGAAGTGCTGGGCGAAACGTGCTACCGCAGCATCGCCGATGTGCCGGAGAAGGTAGACACCGTCACGCTATATCTCGGCAAGAGCCGTTCCGATCCGCTGATCGACGACTTGGTCGCCGCGAAGCCGCGTCGCATCATCATGAACCCCGGCGCGGAGAATGACGATCTTGCGCAGAAAGCGGAAGCAGCGGGCATCGAAGTCGATTACGCCTGCACGCTCGTGCTGCCTGCAGACCGGGCAGTTCTAATCACGCTGATGCCCGCGAGCCTGTCATCCCGAGCCCGCGAAGACGGCGAGGGACCTCACACAGGGTGGTGAATCACACAGTCGTGCCGCGTGTGATCAGCAGCGCGTAGGCGAGGTCCTTCGGCGCGCTTCGCCAGCCTCAGGATGACAGGCTTTTGAACATCGCTCGGACTGAGGACGGCGAAGCGAGCCTGCCGAGCATCACGAGCAGAATCCGGCGGACTTCCTCACGCGGCACCTTCACCTTCTCGTCGAAGTTCTTCGGACCGGCGTCACGCAAGAGCGCGAGCGTGCGGGCGCCAATCAGCGCTGGTAATGCCGTTGCGAGGCGGACGCGCCACGGCCGAATCGCACATGAGTACTCAACCCCCGCCGCTATCCCCTGCTCCGCTCGCGCGCGCCAGCGATCGAGCACTGGCCGCAGCTCTGCCGCGCGCTCACGAACCTGAGAAGGATGCATGCCGAGTTCGTTCGCCGGCAGATAGCAACGCCCCGCGCGTAGGTCGCCGCCGACATCACGCAGGATATTGATCAACTGCAGACCCTTCCCGTAAGCGACGCCTAACGAGACCATCTCGTCGCGTGTGTTCGTACTGAAGCGCGGCAGATCCAGGAAGCAGATGTTCGTCCAAAACTCGCCGACGCATCCCGCGACCAGATAAGTGTAGCGGTCGAGATCGGCTGCCGTTTCTAGCGCGATCAATCGCGATGAATCGGCAAACCGCTGCACGTCCAGCGTCTGGCCTTCATTGATCCTTAGAAGCACAGATCTGATCTCCGTTTGCTCTTCGGACGCGATCGCGCGCAACCATTCCAGGCAGAGCGGAACCGACTTGATCAGTGTCCGCTCCGCCGCATCCGTCTGGTGCGCGGCGAAATTTTCGAACCTCTCCGGCAAGCGCTCGCCTTGGATCAACGCCGCCAGTCGCGCGAGCTCCTGCGTCCGCACACTCGCCTCGATCTCGCTCGTGTCGGCAATGGTGTCGGTCGCCCGCGCGAGCAGATACGCCAGCGCAATCGGGTCACGCAGCTTCCGCGGCAGGAGCCGAATCGATAGGTAGAATGAGCGCGAGACGGAACGCAGAATCGGACCGCGAAGTTGCGCGACCACTCCGTTCAACGCCCAAGCTCCTTCACGATCACGTGCTCACGATCCGCGCGGCCGAGTCCGAGCTGCGCCGCAATTCCGACATGCTCGGCGAGTTCGCCGATGGGCGGAAGTGATGCCGCTTGCCGCAGCTGTTGGAGTTTCGCGAGAGCGAGCGCATCAATCGCGACCGGATCTTTGCTCGCGAGCAGGCGCGCTTCGTGGCGCGCGTAATTCGGATGCGATTCCGGCCCGCCCGCGTAGGCCGCGATCAACGCATCCATGATATTGAACACGACCTTCCGCCCGATCACCGGCTCGGCATACAGCTGCGCGATGCCGCCAGCACTCGTTAGGCCGTATTGCGAGTAACGCCGCCAGTTGTCGATGTTCGGCAGCGTCATGTTGTAGATGCAGCCGCCCAGCCCGGCCGCGGCGCTGTCGCTCATCGTCGGCACGTTGATCACCTTTGTGACCTGCTGGGTCAGGATCTTTGCGATGTGACTTTCGCTGCTCGTGTTCTCCTTTTCCGGCGCGACCGGATTCGCGCCGAGATGCGGGATGTAATTCAGGTCGCCCCAGATCAGCTTGCCCAGCAACGGCGCCGTCACGACTGCGCTCGGATCGTAGCCATCACGCGGCTCTATCGCCATCAGCCGATACCCGGACGCGCGATAGCCGGCTTGCTTGATGTCCTTGAGCTGGCGATCCCAGACGATGATGTGCTCACGCGGAACGCCGGCCGCGGCGAGGCCATCGACGATCGCATTCACAATGTCCACATGCGTAGTGAAGAGCTCGCCGCCCGCCGCGCAGATCTTGATTCCGACTTTGTCGTCTGGCGAAACGAGCGACCGCCATGCGCTCGCCACATCAGCTTGTCCCGTAACCGCGACGACGAGGCGATCGACCATTCGCCTAACGAGTGCTGGATTCGTCCGGTATTGCGAGATCGCGGCCGGGTCGTGGATCGAATAGACGATCGACGGCGTCGGCTGCGGGTTTTGCGCCTGCGCCGCGGCCAGCGCGCAGAAAAAAACGAGCGCGGAGAAGCGAATCGGCAAGATAGTGAAACGGATGGAAACGAGCGTGTTGATCGAGGCGAAGGTGGAACGTGCGCCCGCGCGCGTCCACGGCGAAACGGTCCGCCATCTTTACGTTCACATTCCCTTCTGCGCGCGCATCTGTCCGTATTGCGCCTTCTACAAGACGCGCGCCGATCCCGCGCAAACGCAGCGTTTCTGCGATGCGCTTTTGCGTGAGCTGCGGGAGTTGGGTGAACGGTTCGTCATTGATGCGGAGACGATCTTTTTCGGCGGCGGAACGCCGACCGCCCTAACGAGTGCTCAACTCGAGTACGTTCTGCGCGGCTTTCGCGAGACGATCGACACCTCGCGCCTGAGTGAATGGACGATCGAAGCGAATCCCGGCAGCGTTTCGGCACGCAAAGCGGCGCTGCTCCACGACCTCGGTGTTTCACGGATCAGTCTCGGCGTGCAGTCGTGGAACGACGACTTGTTAGGCGTGCTCGGGCGCGAGCACAACGCCGCGCAAGCCGAAGAATCGTTCCGCATCCTGCGCGCTGCCGGTCACAGCAACATCAGCATTGATCTGATGTTTGGACTGCCCGGCCAGACGCTCGCGCAATGGGAAGCCGATCTCGAGCAAACCGTCGCGCTTTCGCCCGAACACATCTCCGCCTACTGCCTCACTTACGAGGAGGACACCGAGTTTTTCCTGCGCCATCAGCGCGGCGAATATCGGCAGGACGAGTCAAGCGACGCGCGTTTTTTCGAGAGCACGATGCGGTTGCTCGAAGCGGGCGGCTATCAGCAGTACGAGATCTCGAACTACGCGCGTTCGGGCTTCGAATCAGTGCACAATCGCGGCTACTGGCGCGGCGAAGATTATCTCGGGATCGGGCCAAGCGCGTTCTCGACTGTCGCTTTGCAGCGCTGGCAAAACGTCGCCGATTATCGCGCGTATTCGGATCGCGTGCTGACCGGCGCGTCGCCCATCGGCTCAGTCGAACCGCTCACGCCGGAGATGAAGCGCACCGAGCAAATCGCGCTGCTCTTGCGCACGCGCACGGGCATTCCCGCGGGTTGGCTCGACGATCGCGCCGCGGAACGCGCGGAGTTCACGGAGCTCGGTTTGTTGGAGCAACGCGACGACGCGTTCGTGCTCACGGAACGCGGCAAACTGCTCGCCGATTCGGTCGCCGCAGCGTTCGTGTAGACGCGTGGCGCGCGCGAATCGTACTCTTCGAATCCTGTGATCGTCTGCGCCATCGTCGTAACGCATAACCGGCGTGAGCTCCTGCGCGAAGCGCTCATCGCGCTGCTCGCGCAGACCGCGCCCGTCGCGCAGATCATCGTGATCGACAACGCGAGCAGCGATGGAACCGACGCGATGTTGCGCGAAGAGTTCGGCCAGCTGCAACTCCTTAGGCTGGCCGAAAATGTCGGCGGCGCGGGCGGGTTTCACGAAGGAATGCGGATCGCGGCCGATGGCGCGGAAGATTGGCTGTGGCTGCTGGACGACGACACCATCGCGCGCTCGGATGCACTCGAGCAATTGCTCGCCGCGTGGACCCGTTTTCCGGAAGAGATGAAGCCGGAGATGCTGACCAGCGTCGCGCGTTGGAGCGACGACACGATGCATCCGATGAACGTGCCGCATTTCCGTCACGACGATGCCTGGTTCGATTATTCCGCCGCAGAACGCGGCACGATGTCGATCCGTACCGCGACATTCGTTTCGTTGCTCGTTCGTCGCCGCGCGGTCGCGGAATTTGGGCTGCCGATGGCGGATTATTTTATCTGGCGCGACGACATCGAATGGACCGGTCGCGTGTTGAAGACGAAACGCGGCGTGCTCGTGCCGACGAGCATCGTGATTCACAAAACGAAGACGAAGTATGGACCAGCGCAGGGATCAGCGGATCGGTGTTACTACTTCGTGCGCAACGGCGTCTGGATGCACGTTCGCAGCTCGGCTTTCGCGCGGAATGAGCTGACGAATCTCTGGGGCGTTTTCCTCCACGAGATCGTCAATTTCCTTCGCTGCACGAAGGAACGCTGGGCTGGGCTGCGCGCGATCACGCGCGGTTTCGTCGATGGCATTTTAACCAGGCCACAACGTTAACGAACCGCGGACGCCCGACCGTGTCATCCTGAGGCTGGCGCAGCGCGCCGAAGGACCTCGCACGGGGTGCTTGGCCTAACGAGACATGTCAGATGGTCCAAGCCTCCTGTGAGAGGTCCTTCGCCGTCTGCGCGGCTCAGGATGACGGCGGGGCACGCGCTGGATTAACCGACCAGTCCGTAACGCCGCTCGCGTTTCGCGTAGTCGTCGACAGCTGCCGCCAGATCTTTGCGCGTGAAATCGGGCCAGAGTTTCTCGGTCACGTAGATCTCCGTGTAGGAGAGCTGCCAGAGGAGAAAATTCGAGAGCCGCAGCTCGCCGGACGTGCGGATGAGCAGATCGGGATCGGGATAGTAGCGGGTGTAGAGATGCTTGCTGAACATCTCCGGATCGATCATCGCGCTGTCGATGTGACCTTCCTCGATTTGACGGAAAAGGCTGCGAATCCCGTCGATGATCTCAAGACGGCTGCCGTAGCTGAGCGCGAGAATCAGCGTCAGCCCGTGATTGCCCGACGTGGTCTCGATCGATTTGTGCAATTGCCGCTGACAGCTCGCGGGTAAATCCGTTAAGCGCCCGATGGCCTGTAGCCGCACATTTTTCTCGAGCAGCTCGGGCGTTTTCTCTTTCAGGAAACGCTCGAGCAGATGCATCAGCGCCATCACTTCGGCTTTCGGTCGCTGCCAATTTTCCGCCGAGAAGGCGTAGAGCGTGAGGAACTCGATCTTCAGTTCGCCGCAGCCTTCAACGCATTCGCGCACCGCTTCCGCGCCTTGCTCATGCCCTTTGATCCGCGCCAATCCGCGCTGCTTCGCCCAGCGGCCGTTGCCATCCATGATGATGGCGACGTGACGCGGGATGGCTGTCGCGGGCGCAGTCACTCAGAGGATGATCGTCTGCCCGCGCGCCGGCCCGACGCTGACGATGGTCAGCTTGGCGCCGGTTAACTCCGCAATGCGCTGGACGTAATCACGCGCGCGCTTCGGCAGGTCGGCGAACGTCTTCGCGTCGTGCGTGGGCATCTTCCAGCCCGGCAGCTCTTCGTAGACCGGCTGGCAATTTTCCAGCTGCGCCGCGTCGCTCGGCGGAACGTCGAGGCGTTTGCCGTTCAGCCGATAACCGATGCAGACGCGGATCGGGTCGACGGAATCGAGGCCATCGAGATTGGTAATCGCGAGCTCGTCGATGCCGTTGATCATCGCTGCGTAGCGCGCCGCGACCGCATCGAACCAGCCACAACGCCGCGGCCTGCCGGTTGTCGCTCCAAACTCGCGGCCCATCTCGTGCAGCATGTCCGCAACGGCGGCGTCTTCCGTCGGCAACGAACCTTCTCCGACGCGCGTGGTGTAAGCCTTCACCACCCCGAGCACCACATCCATGCGATGCGGCGGAACTCCGGAGCCAGTGCACGCGCCGCCCGCGGTCGTGTTCGATGACGTGACGTACGGATACGTCCCGTGATCGATGTCGAGAAACGTGCCCTGCGCGCCTTCGAAGAGGATCGACTTGTTCTTCTGCAAGGCGCGATGCAGCCAGACGACCGTGTTCGTGACGAACGGGCGCAGCACTTCCGCTGCCTTCAGGTAGCGCTCGTTCACGTCGCGGAAGTTGATCGGCTGGGCCCCGAGTGCCTGCAGGATCGCGTTGTTCTCCTTGATCTTGGCCTGCAGTTTTTTCGAGAAAAGCTCAGGCTGGATCAGGTCGGCCATCCGCAACCCAGTGCGCGCCGCTTTGTCGCCGTAAGCCGGACCAATTCCGCGCTTCGTCGTGCCGATCTTGGCGCGGCCTTTGAGCAGCTCGCGCTGTTCATCGAGCACGCGGTGATACGGCAGGACGAGGTGCGCGCAATCGCTGATCAGCAGGTTTTTGTCGACCTTGATTTTGAGTTCATGCAGGCCGTCGATTTCCGCGACCAGCGCGATCGGATCGATCACCACGCCGTTGCCGATGACGCATGTTTTGCCGCGCCGGAGGATGCCCGCTGGGATGAGATGCAGGATGTATTTTGTCCCGCGGTGGATCACGGTGTGGCCGGCGTTATTCCCGCCCTGGCTGCGCACGACGATGTCCGCCTGCGCGGTCAGGACATCGATGATCTTGCCCTTGCCTTCGTCGCCCCACTGCGCGCCGACCAGGATTGTATTCGCCATTTCTTCGAGACAATAAACTGTCCCGACGCATCCAAGACGGACGCATTCGGGACTTGCCTGTGGAGGATAGGAGCGAGCGTCAGCCCTGCAAGTGAATTTCGGGCGTGGAGAAAATCATTGTCACTCGCCTAACGAGTCTTTTAATCTGCGCCGCATGCGCACAATTCTGCTGATTATCCTCATCCTGATGCTCATCGGATCGTTGCCGACGTGGGGCTACAGCTCGGGCTGGGGAACGGGCTACTACCCGGCGGGCGGTCTCGTCATTCTGATCATCATCGTGTTCCTCCTCATGGGACGCGGCGGACGCACGCTCTGACGCGAGCGGCCCGCGTTCTCTCCGGTTTGAAACGGCGCGCCGAAGGTGCCTAGAGCACGCCGCGCGCGACGCAAATCAGCACCGCCGCACCGACGATGATGCGGTAGATCGCGAATGGAGCGAAGCCACGCGCGCGGACCCAGTGGATGAACCAGGCAACCACGCCGAGCGCGACGACGAAGGAAACAAGGAAGCCGATCGCGACCACGATCCAGAGGTGCGCGTTCATGGCGAGCGGCGCGATCGCGGCATCGCCGAGATCATGTTGATGCGGCATGATCGTCTTGAGTAAATCATAGCCCGTCGCGACGAGCATCGTCGGGATCGAGAGGAAGAAGGAAAACTCCAGCGCGGCGGAACGCGTTAACCCTGCTACCTGTCCGGCGGCGATCGTGCACATGGATCGCGAGGTTCCCGGAAAAACTGCTGACAGGATTTGCACGGCGCCAATCCAGACCGCCTGCGGCAGATTCATTTGTTCGAGACGCTCGATCCGGGGCCGGCGAAACATCGCATCGACGATCCACATCACGATGCCACCGATGAGCAGAGCGCTGCCCATCACAACGAGGCTTTCGAGATTTTTGCCGATCACCTTCTTCAGAAGAA